>CAKUMP010000123.1 GCA_934667795.1 uncultured Chthoniobacterales bacterium
ATTCATTCTCCAAACCTTTGGCCACTATTGCCCTGAAAAGTTTGCAGAAATAGATTTAGCATCAAGGAAAAGAAAACAATATTTATCAAACTAAGTCAATACCTTTTTCAAATATTTTTCAAAATTTATATATCTATTTCAATTCTTTCCTTTCATTCCTTTAAACACTGTTCTATAAAGAGCTTACAGACGCCCTTCAAAGAAAAGAGATCTTCTCATTCCGAAGAAAACATTTAAAAAATCAAATCTTTTTCAAATGTTTCTCGACAATGGTACAGAAAGCATGGATGATAGCAGAGTTAACTTAAATGTTTGAAAAAAATTAATGACTAAAGTCCTGCCAACTCGTTATTCCAACACGCTTCGTCCTTCTGAAAGAGTGTTACACTTTTTTTATGAAGAGCTTGAACCCTCGCACGTAGAAACAGGAGGTCGCCTTCCGACAATTAAAGAAGTTTCCAAACATCTGGGCGTCAGTATTTCGACCGTTCAAGCTGTTTTTGCGGAACTTGGCCGCCAAGGGAAACTGGTTACGATCCCCGGCAAAGGCACTTTTCTAAATGGAAGTGAAATGAGTTCTTCGAAAAAATCTGTTTCTCAACACACGCTTGCTGTGCTGATTTACGAAATGGAATTAATGGGAACTAAAAGCACCTGGGGGAAAGAAATCTGTGCAGCGATGTTACGAGAGGCTGCCAATAACAGAAAAGAAAAACTGACCATCCATCCCTTTTTTTCCAACACGCATGGGCAGGATCCCAAATTAATTGCGGCGGAAATCGCACACTCCAGCGCAGCCATCGCATTTCCCGGAGAGCACAGTGAACGCGTTGCCCGTGAATTTCAGGCGCAAGGGAAACCGGTTATTTTCATCACGCCGCCCTCTCTGGATTCCACAGAAAATTTTGTAGGTCCGGATTTTCTTAAAATCTGTCGTCATGTTGCCAAAGGGTGGAAAGCAACCGGAAGAAAACACATTGTGATTTTGCTTCATGCATTACTTTCGGAAGGCTCTTCTTCCATGCGCTCTCTGGCAGGCTTTGAAATGGAATTACAAAAACGTGATGGCTCTGAAGCCGATTTATCTTATCATTCCTTGAATGCGACAGACCATCCCAATGTGGCGACATACCTGGAACCTCTCTTCAAGAAAAAGCCCTACCCGGATGCCATTTATGCAACCGGAGACATGATCGCCGCACGCGTCGTGGACTGGTTGCTCCAACACAAAATCCGCATCCCGGAAGATGTCAGTGTGATCGGAGGAACCGGGTTGCATCCCGCACATAATGCGCAAATGGCCTGCACAGTTGTCCAACAGCCATTCGAAAAAATGGGGATTGAGGCCGTTCAGATGGCACTTCGTACCATTCGTAGCGGAAACGAATTCCAGCCCGGAAAATTTATCCCAGCGACTATTCGTCCAGAACAAACCACACGCGCGATCGAAAACGAATGGTTTCGAAAACATATCGATCCAGAAATTTAGGAGCGCGGTGACACCTCCTGCCCGTTATCCAAAAATATTACACATCACTCTTGTTCAAAATAAAATGATGCCTGGCTAAAATTTTAAAATCTCACGCGAAGCTACAGTCGCAAAGGATTTTCACCACGAATGAACACAAATGACTATTTTTAGTTTTTATGAATAATGAAGAGGATGTGTTTTGGGAAAAGATTCACACGAAAAAAATTATAAAAATCCAGAAATTCTTCGTGGCTTAGGGGCTTCGTGTGAGATAATTCTTCCAGTGTGTACCACCTCACCTTTCTCCGCCTTACCCATTTTAAAAATCTTTAGCGGCCGTCGCGCCCTTTGCGTGAAATAGATCCCCTTGGCCGACGCTCCCAGGGAAATCAATTTCCACGAGCGCGGTAAATCATTCCGCCGTCACCTGTAATCCACAGCGCATTGCCATCATAACAAATACTGCGCAAATTCGGACGTTTCTTCCCCGGCAAATACACCAGTTCCATATCATTCCAACTGATACCGTCAAAATGTTTCACCGCACCATAGGTCCCCACCACCCAGATATTGTCCTTGGCGAATGCAAAAATATCATTCCATATCATTTGATCTTCCGTGAGATTACCAAAAAGAACCGTTTCCTGCGTCCAGTTTGTTCCGTCCCATATTGCAATCTGTCCTTTTGTTCCACCCACCACAACATGCTCTTCCGAAAACGCAAATACCGAGTACCAATGCGTTTCTTTCATTTCTTCCGTTGAAACTTCAACCCAGTTAATCCCCTCGTCAACCGATCGCAGAACCGTCCCTTGCGTTCCTGCGGCAAATACCGCCATAGGAGATGCCCCATGAATATCAAATAATGATGGAGAAGGATGCGGCGCATTATAGGGCAATGTCCAGATCGTATTATTCATGATATCCGATGCAATATTCTCCCCCTCATATCGTGTCACGCGCGTATGATAGCTCCGTGAAGTCAAAATCAATCCACTTCTATCTGTCCATATCCCTGTGACAGAATTTTCTCCAGGACCTCCATTAATTTTGCTCCCCCATTCGTGTCCATCCCAGACACTGAGCCCACGGACATTCTCATTATTAGACCCTGTTGACCCTCCAATCAGTACGAGTGAAGGACTAATCACACTCACCGCAGACAGCCCCGCGGTGCTGTCAAAGCCCGTTGCAATCACTCCCTCCATTGGACTCCATGCGTTTCCGTCCCATTTCAAAACCGTACGATTCACTCCAACCGCAACCCCGAAATCCTCCCCAAGCATATCCAACGCATAAATCGTTTCCTCCGTTCCACTATCCATCTGCTCCCAATTGTCAAATACCTGCCCATATACAGACATCGCCCCTACTACACTTAAAAAAAGAAATGTTTTGAACGAAAACTTCATATTACTCCGGAGGATTTATCTAAAAGACTTATATGGAAATTATATGAAGTCAATATGTTTTTCATATATTTTATATGAATTGCACATCAATTCAAACATTACTGAATGACTTTTTTTTATCTGAAATTCCCTGGGAGGGCCGACGGGCACGTCGCTCAACGTCCCATTGGATCATTAGCTATCGCGTTAATGGCATTTTATGCGGTATCTCTTGACCCGGGGACATGGCACCCGAACGAGACGTATCCTCCCTGTTACTTGCATCTAAAAAATAGAACAAAATATTTCCCACAAAGATATTTTTAAATGAGACACATCAGAAAAATGTGCCCTGAAAGGGCAACCTATGTCCGCCTGGGGTAATCACCCCAGGTCTAGGGCACCCGCCCCTGAACATTTTGCAGCTCTGTCCCTAATCGGATGTTCGGGGGGTATTTAAAGCTCTGTCCCTAATCGGACGCTCGGAGGTATTTACTAGCTCTGTCCCTAATCGGGCACGTGGGGGTGGTTTACAGCTCTGTCCCTAATCGGACGCTCGGGGGTGGTTACAGCTCTGTCCCTAATCGGACGCTCGGAGGTATTTACAGCTCTGTCCCTGATGGATGCGTTCGAGGAGGGGTACGGCTCTGTCCCTGAAAAACATTGACCAAAAGTGAGCGGTAAGACATTTAAGTTCACATGAAACGACTCACCCTCCCGCCACAGCCAGATGAAAGTTCCTGGAAATTTATTGAAGAATTGCGTGAACCGGAGCCAAGTTTATTCCGCTGGACGTATCGGGAGCCGCTACAAAATGAGGTGGATTTACAAAAAGGGGTGATCCTGGATTGGGATTTAGCAGATCCTGAGGGGTTATTGGAAACGGCGTATCAGGATCTCAGGCGTTTTCTGCGACTAGCGGGTGTGCGCCTTAAAAAAGGCTATCCTGTCAGGTTTCGATTAGAGGAATCATTAGGGAAAGAAACCTTTGAAATTTCCATAGCAAAAGAGGCCTGCACAATTCAGGCGGGAGATCTGGAAGGGATGCGGCGAGCGATTTATGGTTTTGAAGAACAGTTAAAAAAAGCCAAGGCACCGTGTCTGGAAATCGGAGAAGTCCGTCGCAGTGCGGTCATTGACACACGTATTTCCCGCTGTTTTTTTGGTCCGATCAAACGTCCGCCTAAAAACCGGGATGAATTGACAGACGATGTGGATTATTACCCGGACGCCTATCTGAGTCGTCTCGCGCGCGAAGGGGTAAATGGACTGTGGCTCACTGCAAAATTTCACGAACTTTGCCCGTCTCGTTTTTTTCCGGAATTTGGAAAAGATTCTGAACGTCGGCTGCAGAAGTTGCGGGAAACCGTCCATAAATGCAGACGTTATGGAATTGGAGTGTATGTTTTTTGCATAGAGCCGCAGGCATTTGGAAACATCCCGCAATTTCTGCATCCTCCCCATCATCTTGAAAAATTTCCTGAACTTGCCGGACATAAAGAAGGAGCCTTCACCTTTTTTTGCACCAGTACAAAAACCGGACAAGATTATCTGGAAGAAGCAACCCATTCATTATTCAGCAATGTCCCTCACCTTGCGGGGCTGATCAATATCAGCATGGGAGAAACGCCTACGCATTGCTATTCCAATCTTCTCTGGGATACCAGAGCCAATAAATGTCCTCGTTGCTCGAAAAGAAAACCATGGGAAGTTTTTCGAGACACACTTTCTGCAATGAAACACGGGATGCATCAAGCCAACCCGCAGGCAAAACTCATCTCCTGGCTGTATGTTCCCACGGTCATTGAACGTCCGGAACGACCTGCAGAAACTTTTTTAAAAGAAATCGAAGAGATTGCTACGCATTTCCCGGAAGATGTTATTTTTCAATACAACTTTGAATCGATGGGGGCGGAGCAACAATTAGGCGAGCAGCGCATCGTCCATGATTATTCCCTGGCCTATGTGGGTCCAAGTGAAATTTTTGCGAATTGTGCGCAGAAGGCTGTTTCGAATGAGAAAACGGTTTCAGCAAAATTGCAAGTCGGGTGTTCGCATGAAGTTGCGACCATTCCGTATGTGCCAGCGCCAGGAAATCTTTTTCGAAAATACCAGGCGATGCATCAATTGGGAGTGCGCGCTGCTATGCAATGCTGGTATTTCGGAAATTACCCTTCGCTCATGACACGTGCCGCAGGACGTCTGTCATTCGCCCCCTTTCCTGCATCAGAAAAAGAGTTTTTTCTGGAACTGGCAACGCCCTGGGGAGACGACGCCCCGTTGGTTGCGGAGGCATGGGAACATTTCAGCGCAGCTTATCGAGAGTTTCCTGCAAACCTGTATGCCACCTGGTACAGCCCCACACATGATTCTGTCACGTGGCCCTTATATATACGCCCGGTCGATCGTGGAATCGCGCCAAGCTGGCGTTCCGGATTTCCTCCCAGTGGAGATCGTATTGGCGAATGTATCGGATATGGGCATACGCTGGAAGAAATCCTGACACTCAGCGAACGTGTCACCACACAATGGGACCAGGGGCTGGAAGTTTTGAAAAAAATAAACCAGCGACGCCTTGAGCATTCTCTTAAACGGGAAATCGGTGTCGCCAAAGCATTGGGCATCCAGTTTAACAGTGCTTTTAATGTTCTTAAATTTTATGCCCTGCGCGAAGAACTTTTTGACATGGATCCCGCCGCAACAGAACAACGCATGACACATTACCGGCAAATAAAAGAATTGCTTTTCAAGGAAATCGACAATTCACGGGACCTGATCGCGTTATGTGAAAAAGATTCCCGTCTGGGGTTTCACTCCGAAGTAGAAGGGTATAAATATTTCCCCGATTTACTGCGCTGGCGGATAGACAGGTTATTCAAAACAGCACTCCAGGACGGTATGGATATCATAGGCAAGCTCCGGTCCAATCGTCCGTTGTTTCCTCAATATACCGGCGCACGGAAATCGGGCAAACGCTATGCGTGTCAGAACGTTTCCTCATCGAGTCGAGAGGATTGGGAAAATATTCCCTGGGAAAATTGCGAAGCTCCGGACGGATGGGAAACCCGCTGGCAGGTGGCACAAAAAGACCATTCTCTGGTATTTAAAATACAATGTGCTGTTCCGGAAAGTATCATGCAAAAATGGAGCGAGACCGATGTATTGTCCGGTGACCATGTTACAGTATTGGTTGAACCCCGTCGGTTATGGCCGGCAAAGACATTTATTGTAGGAGTCTGGGGAGATCGTTATGATAACGGTATACGCCTCCCCGATGACCCTTGGTGGAAATCAGAAGTTCACCGCACTCCTACAGGGTGGACCGTCCAGCTTGAAGTGCCACTGGACCTTTTTAAATGTTCCGGAATACGCAAGCACATACGCGTCAATATCATTCGCAAAACCCATGAAACACCCCCGATTTCCTGGATCCCGTTAAACCCACTTCCGCCTCGCCTCCTTTTTAAAGATTATAACCCAAAAGATATGGGCTGGTTGGATTTCGGAGTGCGGTGACGTGTCACCGCTTTCAACCGGGCGACATGTCGCCCGGAACCACGCTGGCCGACGGTTGGCAGTTGGCAGCCGAATTTTTAAAAAAATCTTGACCTAAAATCACTTATAAGGGATTCTTTATGTCAAATGGTTTCCCCTCTTTCCAAGACGATTGTTCGCAAGACGTTATATCAGCAAGCGGCAGAGATTATTCAGCGGGAATATGTGGATGGAAAAGCGCCTGGGGTTCGTTTGCCGAGTGAAGCGGAACTGGAGAAATTACTGGGAGTTTCTCTCATCACCATTCGTGCTGCGCTGAATGAACTGGAAGTCCAACAACTCGTGAATCGACGTCCTGGCAGCGGGACGTATGTGGCGGAAAAATGTCCGCCCAAAAAACACACTGCGATTTTATTGGACGTCGATATCACCAGCGAAAATCTTTCTCCCTATTACATCAAGTGGCTCCGGACATTACAGGATGTGTTTCGTGCGGAAGGCATCGCCCATCGTCCGTACCTTGGGACATTGCCACTTGGAACGCGTCCTGACGAAAACATCACCTGTCAGGAATTGCTGGATGACATCAAACTGGGGCGCATCCACGCGATATTGGGAAATTTTGTCAGTTTCAAACCCTACTGGGGCAAACCATTTATCGAGCAGGGGATTTCTGTCCTGGATTTAACCTATAC
>CAKUMP010000124.1 GCA_934667795.1 uncultured Chthoniobacterales bacterium
TGGGATTGCCGGTTTCTGTGCATCCGGGAACAGAAGGGCGTGGATGTTCGAATGGATTTATTGCGGGGCATCCCTCCAGCTATCTGGAATGGCATACGAATTTGCCGCAAAACTACATGGGGCAGATCGTCAGCTTAATTTGTGAAGGCGTTTTTGAAAAATTTCCCAAGCTGAAATTTGTTGCGAAAGAAGGTGGGCTGGCATGGATTCCAGGGGTGATGTGGAGGTTGGACAAGAACTGGAAATCATTGCGTTCCAGCGTCCCCTGGATCAAGCGTTTGCCGAGTGAAATTCTGGTTGATCATGTACGGTTTACAAGCCAGCCGGTTGAAGAACCGGAAAAGCCGGAACATTTACATGTTTTATTTGAAATGATTCATGCGGAAAAAACACTCATGTTTTCCTCCGATTACCCGCATTGGGATAATGATTCTCCGAAACATGCCTTGCCTAAAATGGATGAAGAGCTGACAAAGAGAATTTTTTATAAGAATGCCGAAGATACGTATGGTTTTCCAAATGAAGAGGAATCGGTAGGAGAAACATCCGGAAAAGAAACTGCTGGAGTAAAATAGATGAAAAAACGTGTGCCGGTTTGTCGGGTGAAAGATTTGCCCCCTGGAGAAAGACAATTTGTGGACGTAGATGGGCGTTCTATTTGCGTGTTTAATATTCATGGGGAGTTTTATGCGTTAAAAAATGTTTGTCCGCATCAATTTGCTCCCTTGTGTGAGGGGAAAGTGACGGGATACTGTGAGGAATCTGAAGTGGGAGAATATCGCTGGACGAGAGATGGCGAGATTATCCGTTGCCCCTGGCATGGGTGGGAATTTGATATTAAAACCGGAAAAAGTATATTTAATCCCCATAGGGTTCGTACTAAAAGTTATCCTGTCGAAAGAGCGCAAGTGCCGGCTGAAGAAGATCCTGCTGTGGACACCTATCCTGTAGAAGTCGCAGATGAAATGATCCTGGTTGTGGTCTGATACCAGAGCCATTTTACTTAAAATGCTCTGGAGCGAATGATAGAATAAAAAATGGACGGAGCAAGAGTAATTACCTGCGGAGGTCCTTATATCGATCTACTTTGAAACTATTGGAGCGAGAGGATCGGGATCTGGTAGAGCGGGAAGGTGCTGTCCCTTGAGAAGGGGGCGCGTAATTTTTTCCGTGGTTAAACGTATTGACGGGCATGGCAACCCGAGAACCTCCTTTTGGCAGCCTGCGACGAGGGGTGATAAATTTTGTAGGATCAAAATAATTTTCAAATCCTCTGGAAAATGCGGAACGATTGATTCCGATTTGAAGGTTTTTACGGATTTCAAAATGAAGATGTGCCGTGTACATTCCACGATTGGTGCCGATCGTACCGATTAATTGTCCGCGTTGGACCACTGTGCCTTCCTTGGCAACAATACGGTCGAGGTGTCCATATAGAGCATCTATAAAATGGGGTTTTCCTTTTTCTAAATAAGCGTGGCGGATGATCACCACATTTCCCCATCCCATGCGTACATCTCTGGCAAAAACGACCACCCCGGTTCCGATGGAGTAAACCGGGTCGCCGAGATCGGTGTTTCCGCCGCCCATTCCGTTCCAGTCTTCTCCAAGATGCCCGTTGGGTCTGAAGCCGCGCGCCTTATAGTATTTATCCCCATTCGGTTTGCCTACAGGGAAATCAAAGCCATCTGCAAGCGGTGCGTTTACGACTTTTTGAGCGAAGGCGCAAGGGAGCCCTAACAATAGTAAAATTAAAATTGTGAGGGATAAATTACGCATGAAAGGCTAAACCTAAGTGGATTTACGCATATCGGCAAGCCGATTGTGCAAGGAAAACAAAGAGAAAATGCCATCTCGAAGCGGATGGCCGTTTTTACAGAAACAGGTTGAATTTTACGGACGCGAGGTTGTCCTGATAGAAAATTGACATTTTGGCAATCTGTTTATATCTTAAAAGAATGTCTGGTGATCCCCTCAAGTTATTTAAAGGTTATCTGTTTTCGCGAGTTTTGGATGC
Organism: uncultured Chthoniobacterales bacterium; assembly: GCA_934667795.1. GTDB lineage: Bacteria > Verrucomicrobiota > Verrucomicrobiia > Chthoniobacterales > CAKUMP01 > CAKUMP01. Next base: position 2,018 of record CAKUMP010000124.1, read on the forward strand.
ACGCGTTATAGCGATGGTGGCAATTGTATGTGGAATGAGCAGTCTTGGTGCTGTTACTTTGATGCCGCCGGATGGCTGGCCAAATGAAGAATGGAGTCCACGATTGTATGGAAGTCCAACTATCGATACGGTAGAATTACAGGGAGAAAACTGGGTGCGGATTGCAAGAACATCTCTAACAGGTGCTGGGAATGGGAGTGGACAGATCGTTTACAATGCCGGGCACTATAACGTAAACAACATTCCGGTATTACATGAAGATAATCAACTGGGTGATATTGCGGGAAGTGTGATTATTGGTGGATCCAGTTTTGGAGATATGCGGGGCGTTTATTTACGAGCAAATGTCAGTAATTTTTATTCGACGGGAGGGAAGGCACAGCCATTAGGATATTACATCGCATTAACTAGCAGTTCGCTTGCATTGTATTGGCAACCTGGAGATGCTTTTGCAGGAAGTTTGACTCCTCTCATTTCTGATACTTATACGACTACCCTGCAACCACTCACAGAAACAACCAATAACCAGTACAAACTGGAATTCTCGGCAATAGGGATGCAGTTTGATGCGACGCTTTGGAGTCTGGATGAAAACGGTAACACAACAGGGGATCCGCTTGCTTCCATTTCGTATCTGGATACACGTCCGGAGGCGCGTTCTGAAGGATATTTTGCCCTTCGTGGGGGGCGGTATGGAGGAGAGATATCGGCATATTTTCGTAATCTGGAACTCTCCATGATTCCCGAACCAAGTACCGCTCTGTTGGTTTTATCTGCCGGATTGCTGGCATTTAAGCGTCGAAAAAACTGACTGTTTTTAGACATTTTTCGGTAGTTATTATTCACATAATAATGGCTCTGTTCTCTTGCTTTTCGAATGGGATGGGGCGTATTTGGAGTGCGGCGGTTTCCGCCGCTTTGGATCATAACGAATGGGATGTACGAACAACCTTCGCATGGCGAAACTCACACGTTGTTCGAACCAAAGCGGTGCAAGAGCCCCGCACTCCAAATTCTTTCCGTGTGGTGGGAAAAATCTCTGACATGCGAGTATTTCATTAGGGACAGAGCTGTAAACACGCTTTGTATAAAACATCGTTTTAGATCACCCTTACAGGGTTCATTCTGTTGTTCCATTAGACCTAAAACCTTACTCCAGTCCTAGGGCGATTGCCCTAGGCTGACATAGGTTGCCCTTTCAGGGCACCTTCTCCCGAGCAATTCATTAGGGACAGAGCTGTAAACAAACCCTGGGAGCGCCGACGTCCCCGTCGGCCAGGAAAAATTGTGGGAGCTGGCTTACAGCTCTGTCCCTAATGGACTCTCCATTGGCGCGGTAGCGCATAAATGATCCAACGGTACGTTGGCCGACGGGGACGTTGGCGTGCCCAGGGGAAAAAAAACGGGCGTGCCTGGTGTGAGAAACGGAAGTTTCTGACCAGACACGCCCGAAAGTTTTAAAACAGACGGAAGAAACCGTCTTGTTTGTGAGAGATGTTAGCCTTTAGCTGCGGTATAGCGTTTAGCGACTTCATCCCAGTTTACAACATTCCAGAATGCTTTGAGGTAATCCGGACGTTTGTTCTGGTATTTGAGATAGTATGCATGTTCCCAGACGTCGCAGCCGAGGATCGGAGTATTTCCATCCGAAAGCGGGCTATCCTGATTTGGGGTGGAAGTTACTTCAATTTCTCCGCTCTTATTCACAATAAGCCATGCCCATCCGGAGCCAAAACGAGTAGCTCCTGCTTTTTCGAATGCTTCTTTGAAAGCATCAAAGTCGCCAAATTTTGCATCGATTGCTTCAGCAAGTTTGCCGCTCGGGGTTCCTCCACCGCTAGGGCTGAGGATAGTCCAGAAAAGCGCATGGTTGGCGTGTCCGCCACCATTATTCCGTACGGCTGTTCGGATACTTTCCGGCACTGCATCCAGGTCGGAAATGAGGTCCTCTACAGACTTTGCGGCCAGGGCGTCGTGTCCTTCCAGTGCTGCATTTACGTTGTTAATGTATGTTTGATGATGTTTTCCATGATGGATTTCCATCGTTTGCGCATCAATATGAGGTTCCAGCGCATCAGATGCGTAAGGAAGTGGTGGTAATGAATAAGCCATAATTTTAAAGTCCTTTAATTCGTTATTGTCACTTTGTTTATATTAATTTCCGACAAAAATGCTGGGGGGAAATCTGTAAATTTACTAATCGCATAATTCGAGAAGAGATGCAACCAGCTTCCTGATCCCGATGTTGATTTGCGAAATTTTCTCTGCGGTCATGTACGCGGGAGAGCTGACAATTTTGTTATGGGAGTCAATGACCACGGAATCGAACGGGCATTCTTTATGAGTGGCCCCCCATGTTTCCAGCGCCTGCGCGGTGTCCTGATCGGTTCCGATAGTGAACTGGATTTTGAGGTCCCCCAGAACCTGTGTTGCAATGGAAGGGGAAATACATAAAAGGCCGATCGGTTTCTTTTGCGTATGTGCTTCTTTGAGCACGCGTTCCACTTCCGGGTGAACGGAAGCGTCGGTACCTTTCAGGGCGAAATTAGAAAGGTTTTTCGCCGCACCAAACCCTCCCGGGAACAGGATTGCATCAAAATTTTCCATCTGTATTTCGTCGAGTGATTTGATCTTGCCACGGGCAATGCGCGCGGATTCCACCAGAACATTGCGGCTTTCGTCGGGGATCACCTCACCCGTCACATGGTTAATCACATGGACCTGGTCGATATCAGGGGCTGTGCAAGTCACTTCTGCACCTGCTTCATCCAGAGCTAACAGGGATAAAACGGATTCATGAATTTCAGCTCCATCAAAAACACCACAACCGGATAAGACAACAAGAACTTTTTTCATATCAATCAACATGCCTTATCCTCTGGGAACAGGCAAGCTTTGGCTGATGGCGGTGAGAGAAATGGAAAAGGTGGCTGTTAAATGCAGTCGAAAAATTGTCAAAAAAATCCTTTTGTAATTCCATTTTATGAGGGATAAAAAAATGGGTTTTACTGGTGAGGAAATGGATAATTTCTGAAGCAGGGAAGGGATTTGGCAAAAAATGACTTAAAATAGTGTGTTAATGGTTGCACTTGGAAGAGAAAAAGTTTATAAGAGGTAAATATATGAAACGTACTCGCAAATTTTCCATGAACAGGGTAGGTCGTTTAAGTAAGATTTTGGCAGTGTCGCTTGCTGGAATAAGTTTGGCAACCAGTCCGTTAATACAAGCGGCAGATCAAGCTGAACAACTTATCATTGCTCAATTGCCATCCGGGATGAGTTTTAACAACCTGGAAAAATCCGCATTGGTAGAAGCAGTACATCGTGCTGCATCAGCGAATCCTGAGCTGGCTCCGGAAATTGCGAAAGCTGCCGTGCGCGCTCGTCTGGCATTAGTGTCGCGTGGAACTTCCATGTTCCTTACAGACGGAGAATTGTTGCCCATTGCACAGGGAGACACGACTTCCCAGACAGCATTGGAACAAGAAATTATTGATATCATTTTAGCAGTTATTGCGGGAGCAACACCTCCTGGAGAAGCACCGGATCCAGCATTGGTAAATGCCGTTTTGAATGCGGTTGCCACGATTATTCCTCCTGAATTCACAGGGTTATATAATAACGTGGTGGAAGGAGTGCTTGCTGCATTGCCTGCAGAAGTCTCCAATGCCGTTGCTAAATTGACAAACGTGGTGGATAACTACTCGGTTCCTCCATCCGGTGTGGGAACGAGCAATAATTATTTTGAGGAAATTCAGAAAAAATTGAACAACCTGCAATCAGAGGGAGGAGACAGCGAGAGTGGTGGCGGTGGTGGCAGCGGCGGTCCTGCTCCTACACCTCCGGATGATGGACAGGTAACTCCATTTACGAATACATAATTTAATTTGTAATGGGTTTCATGTTTATTTTTGAATCCTGATTCATTTTATGCCCCTTGTATTCATGAAGCGAATACAAGGGGATTTTTTTTGATCTAATTTGCGCACGTTATTACTTTTATTAGTAAGCATTGCTTTTCTTGCAATGATGGTATTGATGGGTGGTACGCGATTGATTTTCGCGTATCCTTCTTATTTGGTATTAGTGACAGCAGGGATTATTGCTGGCATTTTTGGATTGAGAAAACAGAGTGGGGGAGGCGGAGCATGCGTAGGGGTATTTTTAATATGGGTGGGATATCTGGGTGCGAGAATCTGGTTTTCTCCGGATGTTTATTTGGCCAGAAATGATATGGGGCTGCTGCTGGCGGTGGTACTTGTTTACTTACTGTTTTCGCAAGTCTTAACCGATTCAAAAAGGCGGATCTGGTTTATCTGGTTGTTATTAATGGTAGCGGTTGGGCAGGTTGTGATTGGGGCCATTCAATTTACAAAGGGGGATAACTGGTTGCCGTTTGGATTTTTGAGACCGGATTATGGAGCGCGGGCAAGCGGAATGTATGGGTGCCCGAATCATTTTGCGGGCTATCTGGAAATGGTCATGATGATGGGAGCGGGCCTGTTATTATGGGGGAGGTTGCGGATAGGGACAAAAATTTTATTGGGGTATATCCTTTTGGTATGTTTTGCCGGCGTCGCCATTACGGGGAGCCGTGGAGGGTATTTCAGTCTTTTATTTGGGTGGATTGTTTTTGGAATTTTGAGTTTACGGGTAGTTCGGATATCGATGCCGGAAAGGTTCTGGAAATTAACCTGGGGATGGATAGGAATCATGGGAATCGGGTTTGGGGGCGCTGTATATATGATGTTGCGGAGCCAACTGTTGACGAATCGTCTTTTGCAGATGGGCGATACTCAAAACATGCGGATTGAAATGTGGAATGCCGCATTACAGCAATGGCAGTTGTCTCCCTGGCTGGGAACCGGCAGCCAGTCGTTTATGATTTTTGGAAGAACTTTTCGTCCGATAGATGGTTATCAAC
>CAKUMP010000125.1 GCA_934667795.1 uncultured Chthoniobacterales bacterium
TGCGTGTTTCTTGTTTGCCATTTTGGTTAACTTTCGTGAAGGTTACGGGGTTTATGAGCGGAGGAAGAAAGAAAAAGATAAAATGGCGTAAAAATGGATAATACGAGGAAAATGGTATTTTTGTTACGGTTGGGCAGTTCGCTGATGTTATGGACGATAGCCTTTTCCATTATTTTATCTGGATTTGAGATTGGATTTTTTGGATTGATTGGGACGATCGCGTTATTGGCGTTGTGGGAATACTTCAAGATGCTGGATCACGCCGGGGTATCGAATTTCAAGGTGTCGGCGATGATCAGTGGGGGGATTTTTTTAGCGGGGAGTTTTTATTATTTTCGGACATGGGGGCCGGCGAGTTCGTATGAGTTTGAGGTATTGGTAGTTTTGTTATTGCTGGTGGGGGTATTTGCGCGACAGATGTTTCAGAAATTGCGGGATCATGAGCCGTTGCAGACGATGGCCTATACGTTTTTCGGGTTACTGTATGTTGTCTGGCTATTTAATTTCATATCGAAGATTGTGTATGTGGTGCCGCGTGGGATGGAAGGGGAAGTGCAGGGGCATTTTTATGTTTTGTATTTAATCATCGTGACAAAATTCAGTGATATGGGGGCGTATCTGGTGGGAAGTGCGTGTGGGAAGCACTTGCTGGTTCCGCATATTAGTCCGAAGAAAACATGGGAAGGATTTTTTGGAGCCTTGTTTTTTTCGGTATTGGGGAGTTTTGGGGTCTTTTGGATGATTCCGGAGAAATTGCCGGGGCTGACGTGGGTACATGCGAGTATTTTGGGGGTATTGCTGGGATTTGTGGCGGTGATAGGGGATTTAGCGGAATCGATCATTAAGCGGAGTACCGGGGTAAAAGATTCGGGGAAACTGTTACCCGGGATTGGTGGGGCGTTGGATCTGATAGACAGTTTACTGTTTACAGCGCCGTTGTTATATTTTTATCTGCAACTCGTGATCAGGATTTAAGTATATGAAGAAGCGCAGGGTGGTGGTATTAGGAGCGACAGGGTCGATTGGGCAGAGTGCGATGAAGGTTGCAGTGGATTTGCAGGAGGAAATGGAAATTGTCGGGATGGGAGCAAATCAAAATGGAAAACTGTTGGCAGAACAAGCAAACCGGCTGCGTCCAAGAGTGCTGGGGCTGACGGAAGAATGCGGGCTGAAAGATTTACGGGCACGGTTGGAATATGACCCGGAAATTGTTGTGGGCGATACCGCCATGGAGGAACTGGCCGGGATGGAAGAAGCGAATATGGTGCTTGTGGCGATTGTCGGAGTTGCGGGGCTGAGGCCGGCACTGGTGGCGATTGAAGGAAAAAAAACGCTGGCAGTCGCAAGTAAGGAAATTTTAGTGATGGCCGGCGAAACCGTGATGGAAGCTGCGCGCCAACAGGGAGTCATGGTTTTGCCGATTGACAGCGAGCATAATGCCATTTTCCAATGTCTGGAGGGGAGAAACATGGAAGAAGTCCAACGGCTGATTCTGACAGCATCCGGAGGGCCATTTCGCACCTGGGAGCGTAGCGCTTTGGAGGAAGTGACTCGGGAACAGGCGCTTAAGCACCCTACCTGGTCTATGGGGGAGAAAATTTCCATTGATTCAGCGACTTTATTTAATAAGGGACTGGAAATGATTGAAGCCCGCTGGTTGTTTGATGTACCCATGCAGAAAGTGGACGTGATTGTGCATCCGCAAAGCATCGTGCATTCGATGGTGGAATTTTGTGACGGGTCGGTTTTGGCGCAAATGAGCTATTCTGACATGTGTTTTCCGATTCAATATGCCGTGACCTGGCCGGAACGGCGGAAGAATTCTTTAAAATCGCTGGATTTTGCGGCTTTAGGGAAGCTGGAGTTTGAAGCCCCACGTGTGGAGGATTTTCCCGCTCTGCGTCTGGCAAGAGAAGCCGGGACAGCGGGTGGTGGGTGTCCGGCGGTGCTGAATGCCGCAAATGAAGTCGCAGTCGGGAAATTTTTGGAAAACAAATTAAGATTTCCTGAAATCTGGGGGTGCGTGGAGGACATTCTGGCGCAATTTGACAATACTGGCTGTGGGACATTGGAGGGGATTGTGGCCGCAGATAAATGGGCGAGGGAAGCCGCAGAAACGTGGTGTGAAAAGAAAATGAAACAAAGCTAAAATCCATGGAAGTACCATTGCAGAGTCATGGTGAGATGCTATAATGAGAAGATAGCGTCTGGCTGTAACCCGGCATGGGGCGACAGGAATAACTGAGATTTTTATGATAGTAAGTATATTGAAGGTGATATTGATTTTGTTGGAGGTTGTGTTGTTGTTCAACCTTCTGATCCTGGTGCATGAACTGGGGCATTTTCTGGCAGCAAAATGGCGTGGGCTGGTGGTGGAGCAATTTGGAATATGGTTTGGAAAACCATTGTGGAAAAAACGCATCAAAGGGGTGGATTATTCTTTGGGATGGATCCCCGCCGGTGGGTTTGTGAAATTGCCACAGTTGGCTCCAATGGAGGCGATTGAAGGAAAAAATGAGTCGGATCGGGAGGCGCTTCCCCAGATTTCAGCTCTGGATAAAATTATTGTCGCGATTGCGGGGCCATTATTCAGCTTTTTGCTGGCGGTCGTTTTTGCAGTGGTGGTATGGGGCGTTGGACGCCCGGTGGGTGAGGGAGAATCCACAACCGTTGTCGGGTATGTTTTACCGGAAGGCCCGGCGGCAGAAGTCGGCATTCAGCCGGGAGACAAAATCCTGAAAATCGATGGACATCCGGTGACCCGTTTCCAGGGGATGACGGATAGTGTGATGTGGTATGTGGTACGCTCTGAAAATGAAAAAGTGGAGGTCCTGCTGGAGCGCGATGGAGAGGAATTGACCTTTTATCCCGCAGCAATTGTCGCCCCACGTGATGGGTGGAAACGATCGAATTTACGTCAGATTGGACTGGCTCCAATGACGACACCAGTGATTGGACGTGTGGAAAAAGACAGTCCGGCAGAGAAGGCTGGATTAAAGCCCGGCGATGCTATTCTGCAGGCAAATGGGAAAACTTTGTATAACCCGGTTGATCTGGGCGGACTCGTTCGGGAATCTGAAGGCGTACCAATCAATCTGGTCATTGACCGGGCAGGAGAAACCTGGGAAACAACTTTAACACCGGTGATGATGCCGGCAAGTGAAGGGGTTCCTGCGTTTCCTCGTATCGGGGTGGTCTGGGATTTGGGTGGACGTATGCAACTCATTTACCCAAATCCGATTGAGCAAGTGGCGACCAGTGTGGAATCGATTGTGAATACGCTGGGAGCGCTGTTTTCTCCTAAATCCGAAATCAAGGCAGAGCATATGAGTGGACCGGTGATGATCATGCGAGTCTATTACCAGATGTTCGAAGGGCCGGATGGCTGGAGAATGGCATTGTGGTTCAGCGTTCTGTTGAATGTCAACTTGGCGATTCTGAACATGCTGCCGTTGCCGGTTCTGGACGGCGGACATATTACGATTGCTATTTTGGAAGGGTTGCGCGGAAAGCCTATCAATTTACGGTTGCTGGAATTTATTCAAACCGCCTGTGCATTGTTTATTATCGGGTATATGTTATATGTGACATTCTACGATGTAAATGATCTGCCGATCTTTGATCGCTCGGATCCTCCACCGGAACTCAGCGCGAGTCCAACCCCGGAACCGGAAGGGACACCAGCAGTTTTAGAAACCCCCTAAATATCAGGAGCCAGGGGGGATGGCAGAAAGGGAAGTAGTAAAGATGCAAAAAGGATATTGTGACAGTATATATGGAAACCCACGTCGTCTGACGCGTGAAGTGAAGGTGGGAGATGTTGGCGTCGGGGGCAATAACCCGATACGTGTGCAATCCATGATCACTTGCGATACCATGGATACTGACGCCGCCCTGAAAGAAATCCAGGAACTCGCCGGAGCAGGATGTGAAATTGTCCGGGTAACCGCTCCCACCATCAAAGATGCAGCTAATCTGGAAAATATTAAGGCCGGATTGCGAGCCGCAGGATGCGAGGTGCCTTTAGTCGCAGATATCCATTTTAAACCACAAGCCGCAATGGAGGCTGCCCGCTGGGTGGAAAAAGTCCGAATTAATCCAGGAAACTTTGCCGATTCTAAGAAATTTAACGTCCGTGAATACACAGATGCGGAATATCAGGAAGAGCTGGAGCGTATTCGGGAGACGTTTACGCCATTGGTTCGGTATTGTCAGGAGCGGAAGATCAGTATGCGGATCGGGACGAATCATGGTTCTTTGAGCGACCGGATTATGAACCGTTATGGGGATACGCCGTTAGGGATGGTGGAGAGTGCTTTGGAATTTGTACGGATTGCACGGGAACTGGATTTTCATGATTTGATTTTTTCAATGAAGGCGAGTAACCCGAAAGTGATGATCCAGGCGTATCGTTTGCTGGTTGCTCGGTTAAGAGATTTGGGTGAGGACTGGAACTATCCGATTCATCTTGGTGTGACAGAAGCGGGGGATGGAGAAGATGGACGGATCAAAAGTGCAATCGGGATTGGCAGTTTGTTAATGGATGGAATTGGCGATACGATTCGTGTGTCCTTGACCGAAGACGCGATCCATGAGGTGCCGGTGGCAAGAGCCCTGGTGGTGTTGTCAGAAAACAGAAATACCGATGCCGTCGAAGGCCCGGCTCCTTCCTATAACCCTTTTGAATATGATCGGAGAAAATCTGTCCCTGTCACGGTAAACGGGATTGCTGTAGGCGGAAGTGAATTAACACGTGTGTTTATTCGTAAAGCGGCAATGGATGCCATCGCACATAAAGTGGACCGGATGGGGGATTATAAACCCGAAGTGGTGTATGAAGAGGCAGGTGTAGTAGAGGTTGATCCACAGGATAAGGCGACGATTGCAGAACTGAATGCAAAATCGGAACCCGTACTGGTGGCAGTCAAAGATGGGGTGACATTGCCGGTCGTCACAGCATATCGGTTGCTGGCAGCGAAACTGAACCCACGTCATCCACTGGTGTTGAAAGATCGACTGGAAAATACTGCCGATCCAAATAGAGATTTTCTGGAAGCATTGTTGGAAGCTTCCGCTGCCATCGGCTCGTTGCTTTGTGATGGAATCGGGGATGCCGTTCTGGTGCAAGGCGCACCGGGACCGGGGCAATCCATGCGACTCGCCTATAATATTTTACAGGCAGCAGGCTCACGCATTTTTAAAACCGATTACGTGGCTTGTCCGAGCTGCGGACGTACTTTGTTTAACCTGCAAAGTACAACCGCAAAAATTAAAGAGGCAACAAATCATCTTAAAGGAGTCAAAATTGCCATTATGGGCTGTATCGTAAATGGGCCCGGAGAAATGGCCGATGCAGACTTCGGATACGTCGGGGGAGCTCCAGGGAAAGTTAATTTATATGTCGGCAAACAGCCCGTGAAGTTCAATATCCCGGAAGCAGAAGCCGTGGAAAGATTAAAAGACCTGATCCGCGAACATGGACGCTGGGTCGATAAAGTTTAAGAGGTAGCGATATGTCGCCTCGCCGGGAACGCCGACGCTTTGGAGTGCGGCGGTTCCCGCCGCTTTGGATCATATCGAAAGGGATATACGAAGTTTTTTTGCGTATCAAAGCGCTTTGATCATTCGATCTAAGGTGTATTTTACAGCTCTGTCCCTAATCGGACGTTCCCAAAGCCCCAAAGTTTGCTTATAGCTCTGTCCCTAATGGGAGGCTCGAATGTGTTTAGGGGTCTGTCCCTAATGAGCAACTTGTCGCCTATTCCCAAAGCCCTCAAAACCTTTTGTGTGAAAATAAGCTTCTTTTTCTGCCGACGGGACGTCGGCGTACCCAGCAAGAAGACCTGCCGACGGGGACGTCGGCGCTCCCAGGGAGGCTCGTTTCCAAGATCGCTCGCTCTTAGGGGGCAGGGTCCCAGGGCAAAAGAAAACGCCAGGCTCTTGCGAACCTGGCGTTTTCAGATTGGTTGTTTTGTTTCTTTTTACAAATTAGAAAGCAAAACGAACACCTGTGCGGACTAATACGAAGTCGTTAGCACGGTCGAATACCCAGCGAGCATCAGAGAAGATGCCGACTTTTTCAGTCACGCGGTATTCGAGGCCAGCGCCTGCGTGTCCAACCCAGCGGTTATACCCGTCCATAAGAACACCGGCACCCCCGAGGATGTATGGAGAGAGACAAACGCTGTCGATTGGGAAACGGATGATTGCATCAGCATAAACTGAATGTAACCATGTGTCTCCACCGTCAGCGAGTTCACCCCAGAATCCGGAAAGACCTAATCCGAAATTGCGAGCGAAGAAGTAGTTAACTCCAACCCCGAATCCGAATCCGTCATCATAGAGGTCGCCATCATTCACAGCCTGGTAGCCGCCGAAGAGGTCGATTGTAAATTCGTTGTCAGCAAAGCATGGCGTAACCTGATCGATTACGGGTTGCTTAAAGCTTTTCCCTGTTGAAACAACAGCCGTTCCAGCAAAACCTGAGCTGATTACAGCCAAGCCTGCGATAAGAGCAAATGCGAACTTTTTCATAAGTTATGGTTTCCTTGTAATTGTGGTGTTTAAAATTTCGATTACTTATTAAGGTAATCTTCGTTTCAATGGTCATTTATAGTAGGTGAGATAAATTTTGGCAAGGAAAATTGCTATAGAAAATGAGGATAACATAAAAAAGTATTTTTACGGGGCTTTCAGAGTTGGGAGAGCAGAAAGCGTGCGTTTTCAGGAGGAAAAATTCGTTGATGAGGCTGGAAGGAGAGAATGGATACGGGAAGCGGATTCTTTTGGGATACCGATTTGGGTTTTGAGGGCAAAGTCGTTTTGGAGGAGATTGGAGGAGAGTTTGGAGATGGATTTGAATGGAAGGAGTCCGCGAAGCGCAAGTGCGAGGGGAAAGGGTGGGACGGGGAGGTCGCTGCCATGGATGAGGCGTGGCA
>CAKUMP010000126.1 GCA_934667795.1 uncultured Chthoniobacterales bacterium
AATGGCGGACGCGTCGCGGCTTTGATTCTGGATATGTCGGAGGAGAAGGTCCACAGCCGTTTCGCCTATTTCCTGCATGGGCTGGCACATGGAGGTGATCTTTAAAGAATCAACCTGTTCGGGGGGGAGTCCGGTGCCGCTGACGACACTGACATCTTTTGGAATTTTGTATCCTGATTCCAGCAACGCCTGGGCAGCTCCCACGGCGAGATCATCTCCGAAGCCATACACCGCATCAATTTCACAATGCGAAGTTTTCTCCAAATGACTTTTCAGCAGACGATATCCGGTCTCGCGAGTACCTGAGGAATCCCCTTCCAGAATCGTGATTTTGACATCCGGGTATTTGGCAAAGATCAAAGAAAATGCCGAGAAAATCTGGGAGCTGGAAATCGAATGCTCCATGGGACCACTCATGAGAAGAATAATCCTTCGTCGCCCGGTTTCACGCCAGGTGAAAGCAAGACGGTAAATAAAACCAAAATAATCCGCTGAGACAAAATTGGAGGTTGCCTGAAAGGTGGTCGGATTAATGTGGATCAATGGGACATTTTTCTTCTGACACATCTCCCTGATCTCCGTATCAGACGAAGAATGTGGAAAAGCAATCACTCCATCCACTCGGCTGATCGCTTGTTCAATGGCGCGAGAACCAGGGTGCGACATGCGCGCAGTGTCCAGCGTCATGATCATCATATTCGCCCGTAATGCCGCATTCGTCGCACCAAGCAGAATGACGCCCGCCCAGTCATCTGTCGATGGATGCATGGCAACATTGATTCCAATACAGTGATGAAGGACCGGTTGATTGCCTCGAGAGTGTTCCGTGAGAAATGTCCCACGTCCCGGAACTAAATGCAGCTTTCCTTCTTTTTCCAGTGCATTGACCACTGTGCTGACCGTGGACGGGCTGACCTGAAGCCGTTTCGCAAATTCATGAATCGTTGGAAGACGCGTCCCGGCAGGGAGGTTTTGTCGGAAATATTCCGTATAAATGTAATCCCGTACCCGTTCCGATGGACGCTTGTTTGGTGTAATGGTGGTCATATTTTAAGAAATACAGGCAGATGCTTGGAAAAAATTAGTAAAATATCAAGTGAATATCAATAAAATATTCATAGAGAAGAAAGATGGCATGTAGAAAAGTCATATGAGCCGACGAGGACGTCGGCGTGCCCGGCAAGAAAGACCTGCCGACGAGGACGTCGGCACTCCCAGGCCGGTTGATTTTTGGCAAAATTGTGAAAATGAACAAAAAATCGTAAAAATAACCAAAGTGATTGTATGGAAGTTTTTTTGAAAATTAGTTTAAAAATGCTTGCTTAAAAAATGAATTTAAATACTTTGAAAATAATCTGATCGGTATATTTGTATCTATTGGTACACATCCAATTGGATATGTGTTTTGTTAAAGTTTTTTTAAAGAAAAGCAGTGAATTGTAAAATTTTTTGCTAACCAGCACCCCAAACCATTATTTAATTATGTCTAAAACTGATTCCACCCCTGAGATTCAATGTAAGCCGGAAGAATTTCGTCGTTATCTTATAAGTGAAAGTGAGCGTGAGGCGGCGCTACGCGTGATTGACAAAGCGATTGAGAAGGGGAGTGCGTTTGATCGTTATGGTGGAGAGGAAGTGGATGCGTATGAGCGTGAATTTGCGGAACATACCGGGACAAAATTTGCGACAGCAACGAGTTCCGGGACCGCGGCGGTGCACACAGCGATATCGGCTTTGAATCTGGAGCCGGGGAGTGAAGTGATTTGTCCGCCTGTTACCGATCCGGGCGGAGTGGGCCCGGTACTGGCGAATTTGTGTATCCCTGTGTTTGCGGATACGCATCCGGAAAGTTTTAATGTGACGGCAGAGAACATTGAAAAAGTGATTACCGAGCGGACCAAAGCGATTATTGTGGCGCATATTGCGGGGGAGCCATGTGACATGCGTGCGATTCTGGAAGTTGCGAACCGGCATCAACTTCCGGTGATTGAAGATGTTGCACAAGCGCATGATGCGACATTGGATGGGAAACGTTTAGGAAGTTTTGGTACGATAGCGGCATTTAGTTTAATGAGCGGGAAGCATCATACTTCTGGTGGGCAGGGCGGGATGGTGACGATGAATGACGAGAGCCTGTACTGGCGTGCAAAGAGTTTTGCGGATCGTGGGAAAAATTATGGGCGTGAGGATGTGGGTGGTTTTTTTGGTTTGAATTACCGCATGACAGAACTTGAAGCCGCGATCGGACGTGTACAACTGCAGCGCTTGCCCGGGTTTATTGCACGTCGTCAGGAACTGGCAAAACGGCTGGAAGAAGGATTAGCTGGGTCTAAATTATTTTCCCTCGGCTGGATTCCGGAAGGAGGACGCTCGGCATACTGGTTTTTACGGGTGCGTGTGCATTTAAATAATACCAGTGCAACAAAAGAAGAAATTGCCGGGAAGCTTCGGGAACGTGGTGTGCTGGCGGCACCTACTTATACGGCGATTATTTACAAGCAACCATGGTTTGCAAATAAACGTATATTCGGAGATTCGGAAATTCCGTGGTCGTTACCACAATGTAAACAGATTCCGGATTACACCAACTGCTGCCCAAATGCGGAAAGTGCATTGGCAAATCATCTGATGATTTCTTTCAATGAATCGATTGCAGATAATAGTATTGATAGTATCATCCAGATTATGTCTGATGTAGAAAAAAGTGTCTGCAAATAAGGATACAATGCATCCGGGCATTTCTTTGAAGTTATAAAAATAAATGCCCGGACGTTTCTTCTTTGATAGAGAGGGTTAGCAGATTATGAAAATTGCGCATTTTAAGGAAGATATAACACCACCGGTTGGGCATCCTTTATGTGCAGGGTGGTATCCGGTTGCGAAAGCGATAGGAGAGCGGTTGAGCGCGCATGGGGTTATCCTGGAAGAGGACGGAGAGGCGCCGATGGTGCTCTGTGCACTGGATTGGGCGGAGCTAAGTAATCACGAACATCTGCGTTGGAGAGAATCGTTGGCAAAAGCGGCGGGTACGGAAGCAGACAGAGTGACGATTCATTGTGTGCATAATCATGATTCGCCATGGCCGGATGAAGAAGCGCAGGCGTTACTGGATCATCATGGAATGCCGGATCTGATTATGCAACGCGAGTGGTGTCATCAGGTGCGAGAGTCCGTTGCGGGATCGGTTGCAGAAGCGGTGAAACGACTGGAAGTCGTGGACCAGGTACGATTTGGAAAAGCGCTGGTGCAGGAACTTGCCAGCAATCGACGTCCGCTAGGAGAAGATGGAAAAGTGGTGGGGGTGCGATGGACACAATGCAGAGAGGCAAATATTCGTGCGCTTCCCGAAGGCGACATTGATCCCTGGCTATGGACGGTCAGTTTTTGGCAGAGGGGGAAAAAGCTGGTCGTGTTGCATTATTATACGATTCATCCGACAAGTTATGATGGGACCGGGATTGTGACGAATGATTTTGTGGGGATTGCACGCGATCGCTTAATTGCAGAAGATGGCGTCCCACATATTTATTTCACCGGATGTGCCGGAAATATTACGGCGGGAAAATATAATGACGGGGTGCAGAATAATCGGGAATTGTTTACGAAGAAAATTTACGATGCGATGAAAGCGGCGGATGCAGCCGCATCGGATGCAGGGGTGCCAAAACTCGATTGGCGGACATGTGAGATTCGACTGCCCAAACGTTCGGATGTGACGGATGCAGAATTGATGGAGCGGATTCGTAATGAGGAATATCCGAAAAAAGCAAGCCGTGCTGCACTGGAACTGGTGTATCGGCAACGGGTGGATTCATTGCCTGTTACAATTTCTGCCCTGCACTTTGGAAACGAGGCGATATTATTGCATCTGCCGGGAGAGGCATTTATTGAGTATCAACTGTATGCGCAAAACCTGCGTCCAGGAACCTGGATTGGGACTGCCGCTTATGGAGATCTTGGCCCGGGTTATATTTGTATGGAAAACTCTTTCGAAGAAGGCGGATACGAACCCACCGATTCTTTTTGCGCCCCAGAGAGCGAGAAAGAAATGAAACGAGGAATCGAGGCGATCATTTAGTGCTGTGACGCCCTGCCCGTTACTCACATTTTCTTATTTCAAAATCGACGCTTATGTGCGGATCGATTCTCCTGTTTTTTATCCGCAGATTAACGCAGATTAACGCAGATTTTTTTAGGGGAGATAAGGTAAAGAACAGTGAGGTGGGGCGTCCGGGAAAGGTTTCACGCGAAGAACGCGGAGGCCGCAAAGGATTTTTTTATAAATTTCCTTCGCGTGAAACCCTTCCCAAAACGCACATCTTCATCATCCATAAAAACCGAAAATAATCCGTGGTCATTCGTGGTTAAATTTCGGCGTTCTTCCGCGTTTTGCCTATTTTATTTGGAATAATATGAGATAGGCTATGTCGAAGACTCCATTCCGCGGCCTATAAAAATCCTTTGCGATCCTTGCGTCCTGTGCGTGAAACCTGAAACCGGCCTCTTAACCGACGAGGACGTCGGCGCTCCCAGGATTTACTGTCTCGGGGTGTCCGTGGATTGGCGTATGACTAGATTTGTCTTTATTTTTATGATTTTTGAAGTGCGCGTCGCGGGGGGGGCGTCAATCATTCCTTTTAAAAGTTGGAATGCGGATTTTCCTACTTCTTTATGTGGCACTGCAATGGTGGTCAGGGGAGGGAAACAATAAGAACTTCCGGGGTGGTTATCAAAACCAATAATACTGACATCCTGAGGGACGCGCACTCCGGCATCCCGGAAGGCAGCAAGTGCGGGGTAGGTGAATTCATCATTATTCATCAGAAATGCGGTGGGGAATTTTCCACATTTGGCAAGCGCCCGTACCCGTTCATAAATCAGGGCGTCGAGATCTTCTACAAAAGGAATTTCCCATTCGGGTTGTATGATCGGACGTATGCCATACATTTTTAAATATTTTTTATAAATCTCTACCTTTTTGGAAGGCTTGCCATCATAGGAGGCGGTCACAAAAAGTCCGGCTTCACGGTGTCCCAGTTCTGCCAGATGACACGCTGCTTGTTTGATGCCTGCTGTCCGATCAATCTGTGCGCCCGTGATCCCTTCATTTACATCTCCAAACATGACATAGGGTAAGCCACTTTGATTCAAAACCGTTTTTGTTTCCTTGGGAATGGTGCCGTAAAAAACAAACCCATCTACTCTCCGGGAAATGAGATCTTTAACGACGGACGTATATTCATTAATATAATCCGGGTTCGAAAAACGTGCGTAAGCGGTGTAGATCAAATAGTTTTCCTCCGCAGCAGATTCCAGTAATCCTTCCACACGCCGGTTCACCGAATAACTTGTCACCCAGCTCGTCACAAATAATCCAATCGTCCGTGTCTTCTGCCCGTTAAGCGCAAGACTGATCGGATTCGGACGGTAGTCCAGCCGTTTCGCTGTAGCGTGCACTAACTCCACTGTCGCTGTATTATACCCTCCCTTCCCACGCAATATCTCCGATACCGTCGATAACGCTAACCCAGTCGCCGTCGCTACATCTTTCATTTTTACCATCGTCATTCCTCCACCATTTTTTCCACATCATATTTACTTGACATCTCCGATCTGTCACGTGTAAAAGTGACTAAATTACTAATCGAACCGCTTCGAATGAAGGAAAGGAGGGGCAGAAGTGAGGAGATGGGTAATAAAATTCTCCCTGGAAAGCCGTACAAAGTGGCGTGTTTTTCTGGGGAGGTATTCAGGAGATGAAGCATATGAAAAAGAGCATTCTTATTTTGGGTATGGTATTTGGGATGGTGAATGGGGTGGGAGCGGAGACCTATCGTGATGTCGTGATAGGGGACAACCCGATTTCGTATTGGCGTTTAGGGGAGAGTGGATTAGTGAACGGGGGAAGTCAGATGGTGGATGAGATGGGGAATAATCATGGAGTATATTATTCGTACCCGAACAATGGGAGTACGGGTGGGAGTGTGAGTGGAGTTGAGGGAGCGATTCATGGGGATGGGAATACTGCGATTGAGTTTGGGAAAATCCAGTCCGCGAACCCTGCGGCATACACGTATGGGGGAGCGGTCGTGATACCGGATGCGGGGGAAGAAGCGGATGATTTTACGTTTGTGGGTGGGACGCAATCGTTTTCGATTGAAGCGTGGTGGAAACGGGATGTTGATGATGTGGTTACGATGGGAGGGTTTATATCAATTTTCAGTAAAGCGAACATCGCGAATGGGAAAGGGTATGCTTTGACTTTGGGTGGGTTTGGTGAAGCGGATGGGAAAACGACTTTTACGGAACTGCGTTTGACTGCCTATGGGGCCGGAGGTGGGCATATAAAAAGTACGAGTGACATAGAATATGAAGTAGGAGAGTGGTACCACATTGTCGCGACTTATCAGGCCTCGGGGCTGGTGAAATTATATTTGAACGGGGAAGAGGTAGCATCGGCAAACAGTTTTGGAATTCCTACCACCAGTGAAATGCCAGCGATGATTGGCGCCATTGGAAACACTTCGATGAGTAATGTTCCGAAAATCTATGCTCCCTTTCCTGGAGTCATTGATGAAGTTGCCGTTTATAATTATGCGGTGAGTGGAGAGCAGGTTGCGACGCATTTCAATGCTGCTGCGATTCCGGAACCTGGGTTGACCGTATTATTGGGGCTTGCTGGACTGTTGTGCGCGGGAAGACGGCGGAGCTGATTACTAATTACGAATGTGCTCTTGTAAGGGTGGGCATTTTTTATTTTGGAACGAGATGAGGGGATATATATGAAAAGAATTCTGGGACGAGAGAGGCGTTTGATTTTTTGTTTTTTATTTTTGGCCAGTGGGGTTAGTGGAAATCTTTTTGGGGGTGAGGCATTTTTCAGGATTGATTTTGAAGAGACGCTGGATGGAAAGAGAGTGGGATAGGGAAAA
>CAKUMP010000127.1 GCA_934667795.1 uncultured Chthoniobacterales bacterium
GGGGGTACTTAAACTTAACCCTTTCTAATCATGTTCGTTTGAATGAACTACGCTTGTTAGGATGACCTGTGGCAGTTTAGATTCATAAGGATCTATTTGAAATGAAAGATGTGGGTAACGGGTAGGCCCCATACGCGCAATTTCCTCCAAAAACATGTCGCTGCCGACGACCTATCAATGAAACGTGTCGCAATTTTCCGATTTTTGCGACACGTTTCATTGATTTCTTGTCGAGAACAGCCTGTTTTTAATCCAGGAAAAGTTGCTTAGCCTCCCCATTCTTTATCTAAGTCGCTATATTATTCATCATAAAGAAGATTATTACCGCCTGTTGCTAGATGTGACAAGCAGGGGCAATTGGGAAAATTGGATTCTCTTCATCCTGGCAGGAGTAGAGGAAACAGCACAATGGACAACTCAAAAAATCAATGCTATCCGCTCACTACAAGCACATACAGGCGAATATGTCAAAACCACTACCCCAAAAGTATATAGTCATGAACTTATCACGTTAATTTTCGAACTCCCCTATGCGCGTATTCAAAATGTGATGGAACTCGGGCTTTCCGGGAGACAGGCAGCATCCCGTTATTTAAAATCCCTAGTGGATATTGGTGTCCTTCGTGAGCAAAAAGCAGGTAGAGAAAAACTTTTTGTTCATCCAAAATTCATGCGATTGCTAACAAGTGATGATAGTAAGTTTCTCCCTTATACAAGCAACCCCACTCGTGTCCAAAAACCTTAAATGTCAGCGTTCATCTGCAGAATAAATTCTTCTTTGTGGCATCGTCACTTCATGTGAGATTTTGAAACCGCAACAGGAGCAGGATTATTGAAAATACGCATGGTAAACCTGATAGGACTCTTGCAATTGAAGCACAAGTTTCTCTGCAGCCTCTTTATCTGGTGCTTCTCTCAATTGCGCAACCAGCCCCAAATGAGGATGTAACCATTTGTGTAACTCTTCATGACTTTTTCCCGTCATCGTACAACTCTTGATCAGTTCGTTGTTTTGTTCTGTCAGCTTGTCAGCCAAAGCAACATAATCGGATTCGGTTTCTTTCAGGGATTCTTCGACCAGTTGACTGCCTGCCTGCACATAGGGTTTCATTTCCTCGTTCACCACCCACCGCTCTCCCTCATTAAGCACTAATGCTTCGGAGCCCTCCTGAGAAGCATGTGCTTCATGTCCCCCATGCGTTTCATGTGCTACCGCATCGTGTGTATTCGCCGCAGTCTCCACATGCTTGTTGTCACACCCCCACACCATAGTACTTGCTACCGCCATCCAAATAGTCGCTTTCATTTTACTCATGATCATTTCTTTCCATTTCATTTTATAGAAAAGACATCTTGCCTGTCTTCTGCCCCTCATCCAATACCCTTCTCATAACGATAGTGCTGATCCTGGCAAAAGCAACTCCATGCAGCATTAATAAGGCGCAAAACGTCCGAGACCCGGTAATTATTTCAGAATTTTTTTGATCACACGAGCCGGGCTCCCGGCCACCACGACATCTTCGGGCACATCACGAGTCACGACACTCCCTGCCCCTACCACAGAACGCGCCCCGATTGTCACGCCCGGACAGATCGTTGCATTTCCTCCAATCCAGACATCGGCACCAATCACAATCGGTCGGGAATATTCAATTCCACTTCGCCGCTCGTCCGCATCCAGTGGGTGCAACGGCGCATAAATCTGCACCGACGGGCCAATCAATACGTTGTCACCAATAATGACAGGTGCAGTATCCAGAATCACACATCCGAAATTGAAATAGACCTGCGAGCCCAATTGAATATTGGGTCCATAATCACAATAAAACGGCTGTTCAATCCGGACGTCCACTTCTGTTCCAAACAACGTATTCAAAATTTCCCGTTGCTCCGCTTCTTCTCCCGGTACGCTCTGATTAAAACGAGCGCAAAGCTGCCTGGCAACCAGCCGTTCTTTTGTCAGTTCCGGATCCGCAGGATAATACATTTCTCCTGCCAGCATTTTTTCTTTTTCGGTTTTCATTTTAATCAACAGGATACGCTCCACGCGAAATCGAGGTGTGATACATGATAGGAGTGACACCAGACAGTGTATGATAAGCTTCTGCTATCTGATTTCCTGTGGCCTCAGCATGCGTGTTTT
Source organism: uncultured Chthoniobacterales bacterium (assembly GCA_934667795.1). Classification (GTDB taxonomy): domain Bacteria; phylum Verrucomicrobiota; class Verrucomicrobiia; order Chthoniobacterales; family CAKUMP01; genus CAKUMP01. Next base: position 2,144 of record CAKUMP010000127.1, read on the forward strand.
CCACCAGAACGACAATCGCACCGCCAAATCCTCCACCTGTCAGACGCGCTCCCAGGACTCCGTGCGTTCCATGGGCAATTTTCACTAACTGATCCAGCTCCCGGGTACTGTTTTCAAACTGCATGCGCGAGCTTTCATGACTGGCAAACATCAGTTTCCCGAATTGCGCCACATCCTGCTGACGCAATGCTTCTACTCCCTGCAAAACCCGATGGTTTTCCGAAACAATATGATTCGCTCGTTTGGCAATAAGCACCGGGAGTTTTCCCATTTCTTTTTGAAAATCCTGCAAGGAAATATCCCGTAATTGCGGGACACCCAGCAATTTTGCCGCTTCATGACACTGTTCCCGGCGCTCATTATATTCTCCTCCACTCAATTGATGTTCCACCATAGAATGCACAATTAATAAAGAAACGTCGGTTGGAACCGGGATGCGTTCAACGGTTTCCTTTCTGCAGTCCAGAAAAACAATGCGGTTTTCTTCTCCGCAGACCGAAGTCGCCTGATCCAGCAATCCACAGCCAACGCCTACATAATGGTTTTCTGCTTCTTTACAAAGTCGTGCCAGTTCCAGTTCGCCTCTTTCCTCCAGGCGCCATTTGAAAAGCGTATTCATGGCCAGCGCAACCGAAACTTCAACAGCAGCAGAACTCGATAACCCCGCGCCCACAGGCAAACTGCTTTCCAACACTATTCGCATTCCGCTCACCGGCAACCCACGTTCTTTTGCTGCCCAGACGACACCAAACACATAATCCGCCCACCCTCTTTCTCCTCCCGGATGAATGTCACTCAAAACTCGACTTTCTGCTTCCGAAAACTGTCTGGAATGCACCTCTACCCGTCCACTTTCCGTTGCCTGAATCGTCGCGGTAATCCCATGCTGAATCGCCCCACCCAGAACCCATCCTCCATTGTAATCCGTATGGTTCCCTAATAATTCCACTCTCCCGGGAGCAAAGGCTTTTCCTTCACAGGCTGACACAGTTTCCATCCCTTCATCATGAGAAATTTCCTCTTGAAGATCAAAAGAATTCAGACAAATTTCGAACTCCGTCGAAAGACAGTTTTATTGCGTTGGGGCATTGCCATTTCCTGTATTTTTTTCGGAAGCATAAATCGAAATTTTCGGTTGTTCTCCCCCTAGCAATGCCTTCGCTCTTCGTAAAGCATTTGCAGTCGAAAGCGTGTGATTGCTCACCACATCCGGAAAGATATTTTCCCGCCCCAGCACTTCCAGCAGCCCGGAACGTTTAAAAATTCGAATCACATCCTTGCGCGCTTCACTCACCAAAAGCACGCGGTCCTTGTCGCGCATAAACTTTACCAGCTCTTCCAGTGCCAGCACACTCGTCGCATCCAGCAAATGCGCATTCCGCATTTTTAATACCACTACCCGCAGATTCGGGTCTTCAAATACACGTCGAATCTGATCCCGAAACAAATCTGCTGCTCCAAAAAATAAATTCCCTTCCACATGCACAATGGAAATTTCCGGATTCACCCGTTTGCCATCCGCCAGTTCGGTCAGTTCCCCTTCTTCGTTAAAGGTATATTCTATCAATTCCGGTGCCGCCGCTTTTCTTAAAAATAAAATAATCGAAATCCCTACCCCATAATAAACAGCCGTATCTAATGGCATCATTAACCCGGATAAAAAAGTGGTCAAAAAAACCACCGCATCGGATTTGGTCGCTTTAAAAACAACCCGAATGGTATGCCAGTTCACCAGCGATATCCCGATACATATAACCAGCACCGCCAACGATGCCCTCGGGATATATTGCGTCAATGACCCAAATACAATCGCTCCGACCGCCAATAATAATCCACTGAAAATATTCGACATCGGAGTGACCGCACCACTTTGCGCATTCAATGCGGACCGCGTCAACGACCCGGACGCGACCATCCCCCCTGTAAACCCACAGCCCGCATTCGCAATCCCCATGCTGAACATTTCCTGGTTCGCATCCAACCTCCCCCCCGTTCGCGCCGCCACCGCTTTTCCAATCGAGGTGGCTTCTAATATACACAATAACGAAATCGCCAGTGCCGCACTCGATAACCGCGCGATTTCTTCCGCTCCCACAACCGGTAATGTCCATTTCCAATCCGAAATGTTCACCGCATCCAATGTCCCGTAATCAAACCAGGGTAAAAACCGCATCCCCCAACCAAGTACCGACATCACCAGCAGGGTCATCGCGACATTCGGCAACCGGGGCAGCCATTTTTCAAATACCAGATACACCGCAAAAGTCACAATACTCATCACCAGTGTCGGCCATAACGTGTCCGGCAAATGCTCCCAGACGACTTCCAGAATGGCTAACAAGGTGGTCGCTTGACGGTCCAGCGTAAACCCAAGACAAGCCGGGATCTGGTTCGCGATAATCAATGCTGCCGCCGCAGTCACATATCCGGTCACGACCGTACGGCTGATATACTGAATCAGGTTCGCCACCCGCAAACACGCTCCCACAATCAGCAAAATTCCGACCATCACCAACAGCAAAGGCAGCGCCACCAGGCCGGCAGCCTGGGCAAACCCCATCGTCGCCATGGTACTCAATACCATAATCGCCGTCGCATTGGTCGGACCTAATGTGACAAAATGCGACCGCGAAAAAATTCCTCCCAGAATCGACGCGACAATCGCACCATAAATCCCATATTGAATCGGCAACCCGGCAATAAAGGCATACGCCATACTCTGAGGAAATGCCAGCAGCGCCACATTCAACCCTGCCCGAAAATCCCCCTTTGCCTCCTGCTTGCCATACCCACGCACCCACCGTCGCATCGGCAACAAATCAATCTGGTTATTTCGAACCGCCTGCCGGGCATTCCGCTTTATTCCCTTCCAGATAGCGCCCACTTAACGCCACCTCCCATCTCGCCTGCTTGTCCATTGCCCATTCGAAGTTGTCATAGCCTAACTTCTAACATACTCCCCTCTGCCACTCCCCCGCAATGTTTTTCCTGAAAAACCAATCCTGGGAGCACTGACGTCCCCGTCGGCAGATTTAGGAGCGGTAACACCAACAGACGAAGAGACCACGCAATGCTCCCCTGCATTGGGCAACATGTCGCCCAGGTATCGCCCAAAAGAAAATGAGAGTGTTAAATTGGCGAAAATGTTGAACTTCGTCCATAATCATGGAACGGGTACATCATATCCCATGATTTTGAGAGTTTTTAGTGCGAGTTTACGTGTTGTTTCATTTTCCGATCCCACCATAGGTAAAACCTTATCTATACTACTTTTATCTCCAAATAAAGCCAAGGTGTAAGCTACAAAAACTCGAAACGACTCATCTGAATCATCCAAAACAGGTTTCAGTAAAGGAATAAACTCCGATGCGAATCGAGTATTGGCAAAACTCCATATAGACCCATCAATGCATGAAGAAATCCAATCCGGATGATCGCCCGCTCTTGGGGTTAAACATTCTTTCATGATCAAAAAATACATTTGAATATCTTCATCTGAAGATCCTTTTGAAACGCTTCTTTTCATCCTCTTAAGAAATTCGAACATAGCTAGGGATTGCTCTTCTGTTAAGGGAGCCTTTCGATCTATATTTTGTGGAAATCCAAAACTATCCCACTCGATCACATGCCAGGAGGAACTCTCCTCTACTAATGAACTAAATGAAATATTTATAAATATTATCCACGAAAAAAAACACAGAATTTTCATAACTCGCATAAAAGTTTATTGCCATTAATAGTGAATTACACAATTGGTTTCACATATTCTTCTGGAAGCTAATTCCAATTCTTTCATCAAAAACTGAAGTTCCTTCAGGAAGTTTAAGAGTAAAGTCAGATTCATCTAGAATATTATTTATTTCCAATTTATTGATTTTAATCTTATGTGACTCTTTATGTTTTCCCAGTACATATACATCATACTTTGCAATCTTTGGGTAATAAATTCCTGTAGCCTCCATTTCTTGCAGTTCAAGAACCTCATAAACCATTTTTGTTCCTGTTTCTTTTCCATTTATATCATTTATATTATATTCACGTCGGCGTAATGCATATTCCTTTTTAGGATCTAGCCAAAAACATTCTGTTGAAAATGCGTTATTTACTCTAATTTGCAGAAGAATACAATCAGGAAAGGGATCTTCATTTAAACGTTTAGATTCAGGAATAATATTTATTTCAAATTTCAATGAAGATACGAGTTCAAAAAAATTATACCTGCCATAACACTTCATTCCGAATAACCAAAATTCTTTTCCTGAAGAAAGAAAAGAAGCCGCTATATTGGATGGCAAATCATTACTGATAGTTGCTCTTGGAGAAATAGCTTTTAATTCACCTATAGCACCAATTTGTGTAACATAATGAACTCCCCATTCTCCATTAAATGAAGATTCAGTAATGCTTTCTGAAAAAGGAGCTGATCCACCTAGCCAGATTGCAACCCTAGGATGATATTGTGCTATAAACATTTTAGAGTGTAAATCTGCGGTAAAACTTAATTCAGACGGTTTATCAGCTTTTTCCCACTCATTTGTAATATTGTTCCAAACTTCAGAAAAATGAGTTGAGTCTACCTTTAAAAAAGAAATTTTTTTGCTTGCTCAGAAAGCTTTTTATAAAAATCAGTCTCATCTAATTCTATAGCATTACAAGAACATGTAATAAATAATAGTAATAATATCTTTTTCATTGACAGTAGTGGAATGCTCCCCAAAAATTGACCCATGAGTTATAAGAGTTTAGTCGCGTATAAAAGCGGCTTAAATTCTATGAAA
>CAKUMP010000128.1 GCA_934667795.1 uncultured Chthoniobacterales bacterium
GAACCGGCAGGATGCCTCACCGCATTTTTGAATATTTCGCTTTGCTTTCTTCGATCGTGATTTTCAAACGATCGATTAATTCCTGGGAGGTGGTAAAAATTTTATAGAACCATTCTTCCAGGGCATGACCGAAATAGCGTTTTTCCAGATGCTCTCTGACTTGATCCTGCAAAGAGGACAATTCAGGTTCTATTTGTGCCAGAATATCTGAATGTTCTTTCCATCCGATTTCGCTCATACGCCCGATACCAGCAAAGCATGAACATTGTTCCTCGCGACTCAAGAGGCATTTATGGATGTATAAAACTTCCAGTAACAATGTGATGGTTTTCCATTCAAACGCATGTTCGGAAACTTTGATTTGTTTCATTTCCTGGATTAGGGATTTTTCGATATTCCATTCTTCGCGGCATTTTCCGATCTGGAAGAAAATGCGATCGACCTGCTCCGCATCCGGGAAAAATGTTTTGCAACTATTGTCCGGGCTGACTGCTTTTGCGAGTATCGGCCATACGGCGTCCGGGTTAATATTGGGGACGGTACAGGAATTTGAACGTGCCCAGTGTGTGATAATGAGTCCATCTAATTGATAGCGTTCTATCGTTTCTTTCCACAACTGGATATTGGCACTGCGCCAGTTATAATAGGGCAAAATACTGCGATCCTGTGTAATACTTCCTCCCGCGCCTCCCCAGACACGGAACCCCAGACGTTTCCAGATGGCCGCCTGAAACAGAGGTTCCATGAGCCAGGGCGAAACCTGAAACTCTGCCGTTAATTCTTTAATCTCCGGCGCCCAGTCTTCAAAATGAAGCAAGCCATCCGGAAACAGATTCACATCAGATGGCCCACCTTCAGGCTCTTCCAGCCATTTTCGACTACAGCGAAGGCCTGAAAATCGCACCATCCCCTCCGGTTTGATCCCTGCAAAATAATTCCATGGAACTAAAATTACTTTTTCCCGCAGTGCTTTAAGCCGTTCGATATTTTCCGGCGCAATATGATCTTCCAGCATATCACTCCAGATCAAAGGCGTCTTGCCAAATTCCGCACAAATGCCACAAAGCTCTTCCAGATACTCCAGAAACATATCCAAAGGATCTTTCCCCTCTCCACGCGCATACGCAGCAAAGGATCTCGCTTCATCCATTCCTAAATGAATATATCTTGAATCTGTGTGCGCTGCCAGCACCTCTTTCAACATCTTCCTGAACCATTCTCTCGCTTCCGGTAAAGCAATCTGCAAATCCCGTGGTTCTTTTCCCGGGATAGAAAACTTCCGATATGCCGGTTGACGAAAAACATATTCCATATGCCCCAGGCATTGCTGCAATGGAATCACCTCAATCCCCGCATCTGAAGCCAGCTTTAAAAAATGCTGCAAAAATTCCGGACTCCACAACTCCTCCGGATAACGCGAAAGAGAAACAGACTGAAAAGGAAAAACATCTTCATATTCTACTAAAACCGCATCGTATCCCAAGCGACTCAAATTCTGAAAATATTCTTCATAATAATCATGGCGATACTGAACACCTTTAAGATCAAGATGGGCGGCAATTGGAAATTTTTTCATGGATATTAAAATGTACGTAAGTAGTACGTAAGTCTGGTTTTATAAATTTTACAAATGGAGGAAATTTTTGAGAATTTGCATTCCGTGGTGAGTGAGGATGGATTCGGGATGGAACTGCACACCATGTACAGGTAATGTCTTATGACGCAGCCCCATAATTTCGCCATCGTCTGAAGTGGCGCATATTTCCAGACACTCCGGAAGAGTTTCGGCTTTTACCACGAGAGAATGGTAACGGGTTGCTTCAAATGGATTTGGCAATCCTTGAAAAACGCCTTTTCCATCATGATGAATGGGAGAAGTTTTTCCATGCATTAATTTTGCTGCCCGGATCACCTCTCCACCAAAAACCGCACCCATACATTGATGCCCGAGACAAACGCCCAGAACAGGAACTTTTCCGGCGAAATGGCGGATCACCTCATTACTGATCCCTGCCTCATTGGGAGTACATGGGCCGGGAGAAATACAAATCCGGTCCACCTTCAGTGCTTCAATTTCTTCAACCGTAATTTCATCATTTCGTTTCACGAGCTGTTCCACACCCAGCTCTCCAAAATACTGAACCAGATTATACGTGAAGGAATCGTAATTATCTATAACTAACAACATAAGTAACCTTTATTTCCTGCGTTTAAATTCATCCTTCCTGCAAACGGGCAATACGTCGAGCAAGTCCGATGGCTTTCATCATCCCGCGTGCTTTATTCACTGTTTCCTGATATTCTCCATCCGGGGTAGAGTCCGCCACAATCCCGGCCCCGGCCTGCACGTATGCTTTTCCGTCTTTCATCAGAACGGTTCTTAACACAATACAACTGTCCAGGTTACCATCAAACCCGACATACGCCACCGCTCCCGCATACGTTCCCCGTTTATTTTTTTCCACTTCCGCAATAATTTCCATTGCACGCACCTTGGGAGAACCAGACACCGTGCCTGCCGGAAAAGTCGCGCGCAGGACATCATAACAATCGTTATCTCCGGATAAATGTCCTTCCACGTTGGACACAATATGCATCACGTGGCTATAGCGTTCGATAATCATCAGGTCGGTCACCTTCACGCTTCCATATTTCGCAATTCTGCCCACATCATTTCGTGCCAGATCCACCAGCATAATATGTTCTGCGCGCTCTTTTGGATCGGCTAATAAATCTTTTGCATTTGCTTCATCCTCTTCCTCATTTTTTCCACGCAAGCGGGTTCCGGCAATCGGGCGGATTTCAATTTTTTCATTTTGCATGCGCACATGGACTTCTGGGCTGCTTCCAACCAAAGAAAATGCGCCTCCGAAATTCAGACAAAACATATACGGACTGGGATTCACAAATCGCAATGCCCGGTATAAACTGACTTCATCCCCGCTATACGTTGCTTCGAAGCGTTGAGAGGGAACAAACTGAAAAATATCTCCTGCGCGAATATACTCCTGCCCCTTCAGGACCATTTGTTTATACTCTTCTTCCGTCGTATTACTGCGAATTTCACATTCTTCGGCTTCCAGTCCGGTAGAAATTCTGACCATCCCATCCGGAGTTTCCAGTTCTTGTAACACTTCCTCCAGACGAAGGATCGCATCTTCATACACTTCTTCCGGAGATTTTTTATCATCAAGATACGCCAATGATAATATCCGCATCTTGCGATAACGATGATCAAAAATCACCAGGATTCTGGCGAGGACAAAAACAGCATCCGGGACGCCAAGTGGATCTTCTTCCACCACCGGCACCCGTGTTTCAAAAAAACGTACCGCATCATATCCCAGATACCCCACCGCACCTCCACGAAATGCCTGTTCGCCAAAATCTCCCACCGCCCGATACCCCGACATCACACGCTTTAATTCTTCCAGCGGATCTCTATCCTGTTTCCTGACCTCAACCTCCCCATTGCGCTCAATTTCCACCCGATCCTCCCGCGTCCGAATCACCACCTCCGGATCGCACCCAACAAAAGAATAACGCCCCACCTGATCATGCACCTCTGCTGATTCCAATAAATATCCATACCCACGGTCCTTTAATTTTTTAAAAACCGAAACTGGCGTTTCCACATCCAAAACCAGTTCCGTCCCGACAGGAATCACATTTCCTTCTTTGCTTAATTCCTTAAACTTCTCTAAATCCACATTCACCGCATAATGCTCTCGCTTCATAAAATCCTTATCCTTTGCGCAATCAACCTTTGTGTCATTTAATCAAAAATTATTCAACCATTCCTTCTTTTCCCCTACTCCCTCATACCCTTTTCGACGCCTCCAATACAAACCGAATCTGCCACTCCCTTTCGGAGTCAGACAGCTTTCCACCTTCACCAGCTTCGCCAACTTTTGCGCATACTTATTTCAATTCCACGTTTTTTTATGCCTTGCAAGCCATTTTTAAGAGAAATGTACAGAATATTTCACCATCCAGACAAGGAATCGAAAATGTGTCTCATTTTAAAATAAACTTCTGATCCCTGCAGACATTTCGTGAATTTTTCTATTTGAGTTGGAATTGTGTTGAACATCTTTAGAAATCCATTAAGGCTTAATAGCTTATGCATACGGCGGATGTCCTCATTATTGGCGGAGGCCCATCCGGTACCACTTGCGCAACGTTATGCGCGGAGGCCGGACTCCGCGTGCTCCTTCTCGAACGCAGTCTTTTTCCCAGAGAAAAAGTTTGTGGCGATTGCCTCAACCCAGGGTGCTGGGAGGTTTTCGCACGCCTGAAAGTGGCGTCCAGAATACGCAAACTCCCCCATGCACGCATTGAACGCCTGCATTTTATCGATCTTCACAATAAAGCCATTTCTTTCCGTTTGGGTTCTACCAAAAAAGGAAAAATTGCAGTGAAACGTTCTTCTCTCGACAATCTCCTGCTTGAGCGCACGCGCGAAGCACGCGTGATCGCACAGGAAGGCACCACGGTCGAATCGATCGAATCCACATCCGAGGGCTGGGTGGTTCACACGAACCGTGGCGAGTTTTCCGGCAAGATTCTGGTGGGCGCGGATGGCCGCAACTCACTGGTTGCCAAAGCACTGGGACATACCCCGCGAATGCTGAATGACCGCATTGGTTTACAAACCCATTTTGATGGCCCCCTCTCTCTACAACAACAAATCACGATCCGTCTCATGCCTCAGGGGTATTGCGGACTTGCAGGAGTCGGGGGACGCACGATTAACCTCTGTCTCGCCGGCCCCGCCAAATCCACCAAGGCATTGAAAGACTGGGCCATTTCAGAATACCGATTACCCGCGAACCTGATCTGGCGCACGATTACTCCACTAAGCCGAACCCCGGTGCCACCTGTTGGACATCATGCGCTCCTGACAGGGGATGCCGCTCGTGTGACAGAACCCTTTACCGGGGAAGGAATTTTTTACGCCCTGCAATCCGGACAACTCGCTGCAGACGCCATCATTTATGGGTTCCAAGCCAGAAATTTCCCGGCTGCCTGGCAACAATATCAACTCGCTCATCGCAAAATGTATCGCGGACGCATCTGGATAAATCAACTGGCAAAACTGGCGGCAACGCATCCAGTTGTGACCTCACAAATCTTCCAGATTATCCGTCCCTATCCGCAGATTCTCGGCCTCCTCAGCAGCCGCGTGATTGGGCATAAATTGGAAGGGGTTTAAGGAGGAAGACATAAACCTCAGATGGCTCCATGTCATGGTCATACTGCTCTCCTCAATATAAATAATTCGTGTGGATTGCCCCCTGTTGAGCAATCAAGACGCCATAGGCGTCGTAAGTAAACTACCCACCGCGCTGTAGGTGTAAGTCGTTTCTCCAATGTTGTTTTCGTTCACCGAAACCAAGCGGTTGAGCGCCTCATATTGCGCCGTTATAAAGGTTCCGTCGGGAAAATCGGTGCGGACACGATGATCCAGCACATCGTAGGTATGCGTCGTCACATTGCCTGCGTCCATCTGACGTAATGCCCCTTCCACCATCGCACCGCTATTGATCATCAGCGGATTTTTTACCCAACCCACCCCCGTCTCAAATCCAGCTTCCTGTCCTGATACGCTTCCGACACCGCCCATGCCTTCTAAAATCCCTAAGAAGGCGAAACTAATTATCAAAAATCGACGAATAATGGGAATCGCGGGGATGAATTGCAGAAACATGTCGAAAATTTTATTAGGAAAACCTAATTCCTGCAATGAAATTTAAAAATATCTTTATTACCACGTGATAATGAGAGATCCTTCAGGGGTTTTATTAAAGGGCAATAGCATTGACAAGGCTTGCATGGCTTCCTATTTTCGCCAATATGACAGCTAAAATTGCCTTGCTTTCGATCATGCATGAATCGAACACCTTCGCTGAAGGTGTCACCACTTTTGAACACTTCAAGCAACGTGGTTTCCACACTGGTCCGGAACTGCTGGATTTTTATCGTGGTGGGAATAGTTCTCTTTCTGCCGCGATTAAAATTTTTGAAGAAGCCAACATTTCCATGGTTCCGATTATTGCCACTGGTGCCACGCCTGGGCCGGTTGTATCGAAAGAGACCTTGCTTGAAATCTGGGAAATTGCGAAAGCGGAAATTCAGAAACAGCTTCCATTTGATGCGGTTTACATATCGCATCACGGGGCAGCGCTGGCGGAAGACGAGCCGGATATGGACGGCTGGATTTTCGAACAACTGCGTGGTCTCATTGGCCCGGACATCCCGGTGATTGGGACCCTGGATCCGCATTGTGCGTTCAGCAACCGCATGATCCAGCACACCACAGCGCTTCTGCCCTACAAGACCAACCCGCATGTCGATGCGCATATCCGTGGGTTGAAAGCTGCACAACTGCTTCTTGATACACTGGCAGGAAAAGTTTCGCCAACGCAATCGGTCGTGCGTCCTCCCATGATTATCAACATTGAGCGTCAGGACAGTTCTTCTTCACCTTTGAAAGAGCTCTGCGATGCCTGTACCCAGGCGGAGTCCCAGCCGGGCATCCTGGATGCCAGCCTCACTTTCGGCTACCCGTACAGCGACATTGACGATATGGGCACCACGATTCAGGTCATTTCCAATAATGACCTTGCACAGGCATCAAAAACAGCAACGGAACTGGCACGTCAATGCTGGGATCAGCGCGAAACCTTACTTCCCTCCCTTCTGACTGCGGAAGAAGCCGTCAAAGCAGCGGTCGCTATTCCACGTCCGGTCTGCCTATTGGATATGGGAGATAATATCGGAGGGGGCTCTTCCGGGATTGGCACATGGCTTATTCCTCCTTTATTAAAATATCCGGAAACAAAAGTTTTCTTCAGCCTGTATGCTCCGGAACTGGCAGCCAAGTGCATCGAAGCAGGTA
>CAKUMP010000129.1 GCA_934667795.1 uncultured Chthoniobacterales bacterium
ACCTAAACCAAAGAAACTGTAACCCAACATCAACCCAAGTGTTACCTATGTTCTGAACCTAAAGTGTTACCTATGTTCTGACTGAGCCATGCGCCCCAGCAATTAGTAATTAGTAGAAAGGCAGCTTTGGATAAAATTACGGAACAGTGCTTTCTGACATGCAGTCTGCATATGTTCCGGGTGCCATTGGACTCCGAGGACCGGAGACCCATTGATCGCTTCGATTGCTTCAATAATTCCATCGCTGGCGGTTGCGCTCACTGTAAAATCCTGTGTAGGAGTAAGCACCGCCTGGTGATGGATAGAATTTACCTGAATCATCCCGCTGGTTTCCAGCCAGCGGCTTAATAAAGAATCGGGCGCAATTTCCACAAGATGACAGGGATCTCCTTTTGGTGCTAATTGACGGTGTTTTAAAGAATGCGGGACTTCGCTTGGAATATCCTGAATCAGCGTTCCGCCGGAAGCCACATGGAGGGTTTGCTGTCCGCGACAAATACCGAGCAACGGTTTTTGTGTCTGTAACCATGCCTTCGTGAGAGCGAGTTCAAAATGATCCCGGGCAGAATCCACTTGTCCCAGTGCGCGATGCGGGAATTCGTCGTAAAGTAAGGGATTGATATCTTCCCCGCCGGTCAAAAGCAATCCATCCAAAAAAGAAATATACTCTGAAACTTCTTCTGGCGGGAGGGTCGGTAAAAGAAATGGCAACCCTCCTGCCTCATACACGGCGGAGATATACTCTTTTCGCAATGTCAGCTTGTTGTCCGGCTGATACTCATGCCAGGTTGTAATCCCAATTCGCGGACGAGAAATATTGTCAAAAGCAGGATTTTTCATCATATTGGTCAGGAATTTTTACTTCTAATAAGGATTAAGATCAAGAGCCGTCATTAAGTGGTGGGATTTACAAAATTTGTATCCCGGAGCATAAATTATTTCTCTTGCAGGAGATTAAAATCCTTTTAGAGTGGCGAGGGAAAGAAATTTCATTTTTTATTTAAAAATTTATGCCGACGTACGAATACGAGTGTTTAAAATGTGGGAAAGTCTTTGATTATTTTCAATCGATGAAAGACGACGCATTGGAGCGATGCCCGAAAGAGGTATGTGAGATGAAGCCGAAAGGGCGAGGGAAAGTGAAACGGCTGGTAGGTGCCGGAGCGGGCTTGATTTTTAAAGGGTCAGGGTTTTATATTACAGATTATCGGAGTGAGAGCTATAAAGCCGGCGCCAAGTCGGAAGCATCCGCGGGGAAACCGGAAAAATCCGGCGACAGTGCGAAAAGTTCAAAGTCAGAATCTTCCAAACCTTCTTCTACACCTAAAAAATCGCCTGGAAAACCTTCTTCCAAGTAAGAATATTTGTTAAAATCGGAAAAGTGAGCATACCCTATTATGAATAAAATACCTTGTACTCAATGCGGACATGAAAATGAGCCAGAGCGGGTTTATTGTCATAATTGTGGGGAAAAACTGGATCGTTCGCTTTTACCGGTAGATAAAAAAGAAGAGAAACTGAAAGAGAAGAAGCGGAAAACCGTGACGCCCGTGGCATTGAAGGCGCCTCGGAGGCCTATTTTCAAGCCGTTTATTAAATGTCTTATTGGAAGTGCGGTTGTTGCCGCCTTGATTCTGGCAGCTTTACCGCCAGAAGAAATCCCTGAGCTAGACCCGGATGCATCGGTGATGGCGCCGGCGATCAATCTGGAAATTATGGAAGCGATGGAATATGGACAAAGCCGTACGTTTGTTTATACGCAAGAAGATATTAATGGATATCTACTACGTACAGTGCGTGGAGCGAAAAATGGGCTTCTCAAAGATTATGTAAAATTTGACCGTGCTTATGTGATTATTAAAAAGCAGGACGTGTCCATGAATGTGCAGCAAAGTATATTTGGATACCCTGTTTATGCCGGCTTCAGATACAATCTGGAATTAGATCCGGTAAAGTCCGAAGTGAAGGTGGAGCATTTGGGTGGAAATCTGGGGCGGCTGAAATTGCATCCTGCGATTTGCCCCTATGCAGATAAAGCATTTTTCCAGATTTGGGAGGCATTCAAAAAGGAAAAACAATTGTTAAAGGGGTTACAGGCAATCGCCATTCAGGATGGAGTGATTTCTTTTGTCACAAAAGGCCCTGGTGCCCCTGTGCCTCCTGCGCCGCAGGCACCAGAAGCGGATGCCTCAGCAGAAACTCCAGTGACGGAGACTCCAGCAGCAGTGGCTCCTCAGCAAACAGAACCATCGCCAGTCGAATCTTCTACTCCTGCTCAGGAAGCAGCGGATGCTAACGATGTTTCTCAGGAAATACAGGAAAACCTTCCTGTAGAAAATGCTGAAAATTAGCAAAGAAAGGAAATGGCGCCATTTCCGAGTTCTTCTTGCATTTTTGGAAAAATTGTCGTAGGGTTAATAAATCATGAATATCCTTTTGGCATTATCGACTCCGGGCTGGCCGGAAATTCTCCTTATTCTAGTGGTGCTTCTACTGGTTTTTGGCGCAAAGCGCTTACCAGAACTGGCACGTGGATTGGGACAGAGCCTGGGAGAATTTCGGCGGGCAAAAAATGATTTTGACCGGGAAATAAGCAAAACGGCAGATGACTTGAATTCTACGCGTTCTGAAATCCCGATTCGGGAACCAAAGGAAAAACAGACGCATCAGCATACGGATGCTTGAATTGAATGACGGTTGCGGTTGGTTTTTCATCAAACCGATAGCTTCTGCTTTTTTGTTTTTTACTTTTTTACGACATGGCGGTAAGGAAAGAAATGGCTGTCAGGTCATTTTCTTTCATGGGCTTAATACGGTTTTGACCGTAAGATGAGACGTGTTGAGCACGTCAGGAAGACAGGAAAAAGGATGCGCTGTTTTTCTTGAGAACGGCTGCAGGAAGGTGCTGAGGGGAAGTTGGCTCGGATATTTCCGACAGATAAGAAGTGGTTTTGACCACTTGAATCAACGGAACGGAAAAATCTGAAAGGGAGTGAGGATGAGAGGAGTCTGGAGCGTCAAAAAGCGTGGGAATACACACCGGGGAAGGCGATGGATATTGGGGCTGGGGTGTGGGATGGGGATTATTTTTTGCTGGCTAAGTCATGTTGCAGGATTATGTGCTGCCGAAGCGGGAAGAGCAGGGGAAAGAGAAGTTCGGGTAGGGTTTTATAATGTGCGAAATTATTTATCTTCGGAAAAGAAGATAAAGGGAGGGCTTCAAGTTCCGGAAAAGGCGAGAGAAGAAGTTCTGGCGTTGGTTGCACAGATCGCGGCGGTGAATGTGGATGTTTTGCTTTTGTGCGAAATTGGTGGGATGGAACAATTGCGAACCCTATCGCAGTTATTAAAAAAAGAAGGCTGTGCCTATCCCTGGATGGGGGTTCTGGATGCGGCAGATGAGCAACGAAGGCTGGCCTATTTATCCCGTTATCCTATTTCCCGGGAACAATCACAGACAAAGCTCTATTTTATGCTGGAGCAAATCCCGTTTCAAATGCAACGTGGAATTTTAGATCTGGAAGTTCAAGTGGAAGAAATAGTTTTCAGAGTTTTAGGGGTACATTTAAAATCAAAACGCCCAGTACCCTATGGCGAATCCAGAATCCGACGATCAGAAGCCAGGCTGTTGCGCGGCTATACGGAAAAAATATTACGCGAAAGTAAAAACCCGTATTTGATCCTGCTTGGGGATTTTAATGACACCAGAGAATCAGTGGTCATTAAAGAAGTAATGGGGGAAAAAGCAAAAGGGGATTCTCTGTTTGATATTCGTCTGACGGATCATGAAGGCAACACCTGGACGCATTATTGGGCACATGCAGATGTTTATTCGCGAGTGGATTATATTTTTGTCAATCGCCCGGTCCTGAAATTATTAGACAGGGAAAACTGTGGGATTGGTTATTTGCCCACCTGGTATCAGGGAAGCGATCATCGACTGCTATATCTCACACTGAAATGGGTGCCAGGAAATTACTAATTACTAATTACGAATTTTTTTTAAAAATATTCTTTGACGGATGAAAAAGATGCGTGGATTGTTTTTTGGATAAATATTTGGGTTATAGAAACATTTAAATTTTAGATAAAATGAGTGGAATAGGATTAAAAGAACTCGCATTTATTGGATATCCGGTAACGAACTTCATTAGTGCTCGCAAATTTTATGGAGAAATTCTGGGGTTAAAAGAAACGGGGAGTTTTGAGCATGAAGGGGAGTTAGGGTGGTTGGAGTATGATCTTGCAGGTCAAACACTTGCGCTGGCAAAAGCCTCTGAGCAATGGAAGCCGGACCCGAATGGCGGTGGCGCTTGTCTGGAAGTAGAAGATTTAGACGCGGCCATTGCGCACCTTCAAAAACACCAGGCGTCGATTGTGATGGAAATCCAGGATTATCCCATTTGTCGCATGGCATTAGTGGCAGATCCTGACGGAAATACGATTGCTTTGCATCAACGAAAAGCAAATCACCCGGACCATTCCTGACGCGAGAAATCTGTCCAAAATAAGGGAAATGATGCTCCTGCTATGGTTTTAAATTTCACACTAAAAGAACCAATCAGGAGAATGTGCCCTGAAAGGGCACTTGGAAGTTTGGACATTTGAGTTGCTCTGGCATGTCAGAGTGTTTTCCACCACGCGGGAAGAATTTGGAGTGCGGGGCTCTGCACCGCTTTGGTTCGAACGACCTGTGAGTTTCGCCATGCAAGGGTTGTTCGTACATCCCATTCGCGATGATCCAAAGCGACGGAAACCGCCACACTCCAAATACGTTCCATCCCATTCGAAAAGGAAGGGACAGTGCCGTTATTGTGTGAATAAAAAATCTCTGCACTAAAAGGGACACGTCAGGAGTTCTTCAGGCTTTTAATCTGTATCGATGTCTTGCTCAAAAATATTTACAGCGTGTAGAAATGGGGGCGCGTTTGGGTGCTGTCGGGAGTTTTTGATTGGGATCTGGATATCCTAAAAAGAGCAGTCCAAGTGGAATAAATTCGGTTTCAGGATATCCTAAAGCCTTGGCAAAGAGGGGAGAAGTACTGGCCGGAGGAGAGGCCCAGAAAGAGGCAACACCTTGTTCTGTGGCTTTCAGCATGAGATTTTGTACGGCGCAGGAAGTCGCCGCGATTTCTTCCCAGAGGGGAATTTTCCCATTGGGGATACATTTTGCCAGAATCGCTAAAACAAGAGGCGCGGAAAGAGCATTTTTTTCCAGTTTTTGAAGTTTTTCCGGATTTACTTCTGCTGCAGGAGTGGTTTCCTGATAAATGGAAGTCAGGATATCCGCAAGCGACTGGCGCGTTTGTTTTTGGAAAATAGTAAAATGCCAGGGCTGAGTCAGTCCATGGGTTGGGGCTGTATTGGCCGCTTCCAGCATTGCCTGCAAGATACTGTCAGGGATATCCCGATCCGAAAGCATTTGAGGCGGTTTGATTGAGCGACGTTGTTGCAGGATGCTATTAAAGTCCATTTTTTGTCCTTGGTTTACTCACTTGGTGATAAGTGAAAGCAAATATCAGATCGTGATAACGGCAAGTGATAGGATACGAAGATGTGCTTCGTATCTTTTTGTTTAGTCAACTGTAAGGGGTGAGGCCTTTAGGCTCCCTTAGGTTTCTTTAGTCTCCTTAACGGATGCGTGAATCCAGGCTGAAACGACCGGGGGGGAGGAAAATCAGAGCAACATATGCTGCGAGATAAATAAAAGCTAATTCTCCGCTTTGTTCTCCGCTGAGTTGCCGTCCATGCGCCATCCAGAATGCGACGAACATCGTCCCGGCCAGGGTTGCTGCGGCGGCCCGGGTGAAAAGCCCGAGAACCAGCAGAATTGAAGCCAGCACTTCCGTACAAATAGCCAGAACCAAAGAAATGCTGGGGCTAAGTCCCATGACACTCATGAATTTTTCACTCAGGGTAGAATAGTTGGAAAGTTTCCCCCATCCATGCAGGAGGAGCATGCTGAGACCGACCCAGAGACGAAGCACAAATTGACCCAGACTTGCACTGGCTGGAATAAATTCGAGTTTTAAAAGTTTAAGAATGTTACTCATAATAATGGATGAAGACAATAAAGCACAAAATCAGGGATATGCCTGTAAAAATTTTGCAATTTTTTGCATTGCTTCTTTAATTTGAGAAAGTGAAGTAGCATAAGAGCAGCGAACAAATCCTTCTCCTCCCGGGCCGAATGCGGTACCGGGAACCACGGCTACTTTTTGAGTTTCCAGCAGTTTTATGGCAAAATCGCGAGAACTCAGTCCGGTAGAAGTGATATTCGGGAAAACATAAAAGGAACCGGCCGGTTTGAAACAGGGCAACCCCATGTCATTAAAGGAGGAAACAATAAAGTTTCGGCGTAATTCATATTCTTTTCGCAACCGTTCTACTTCCGCCGCTCCGGACGTCAGCGCTTCAATTGCGGCATCCTGGCTTGTCACCGGCGCACATAAAATGGCATACTGATGGATCTTCATCATGGCATCTACCAAAACGGCCGGAGCACATGCGTACCCGATACGAAATCCTGTCATGGCATACGCTTTGGAAACTCCATTAAAGTAAACGGTCCGCTCTTTCATTCCGGGCAGAGCTGCGATGGAATGGTGGGTGGTATGGTCGTAAATGATTTCGCCATAAATTTCGTCTGAAAGGACCACCAGGTCTTTTTCCACACAGAGCTGTGAGATTTTTTCCAGTTCCGGCAGGGAAATGGTCGCTCCTGTCGGGTTGGTGGGGAAATTCAGCATCAGTACTTTTGTTTTGGGCGTAATGGCATTGGCAATTTGTTCTGCCGTGAGAGAAAAATTTTGAGCACTGGAAGTTTGTATAGCAACCGGAACCCCGCCTGCCAGTTTGATGCTGGGATTGTAG
>CAKUMP010000130.1 GCA_934667795.1 uncultured Chthoniobacterales bacterium
GTTACGTGGCGAACAAATATCCCCTCTGGAAAGTGACGATACCACTATTCCAAATCTGATCGTCAGTTATCGAAAACTTTTGACGCTGGGAGAATTATTGGATGTGGAAATTTTAAATATTCCGGATGGCGTCAAAACTACCCCCGTAGAGTGGACGATTCAATTTCGCCTGGTTGCTCCGGATGGCACCCTCGGATTTGAATCTGAAACATTCCACTTGGCAACGGACAAAATGCAGGATCAACGCATCGCAATCCCGACTGAAACGCTCACTGCCAGTGCCGTCTGGATCCCGGAACTTTATGTCACTTCACCCAACCAAAAACCCATACGTTTTTCCGAAGGGTTACATCATATTGAATTACGCCCAACCACGAACTGGGACTATAAATGGGTAAAACAACCTTTGCGGGATTTACTTTCCATAAAAAAAGCAGACTTCCAGGTCTCTGCTCCGAATGAAGATGGGACCGTAAATGTCCAAGTCGATATCGAATCAAATGAACCCCTGGCTTATGTCGATATTGTGGACAGTGGAGATGTCGTTTATCAACACGCGAATGAAACAGAAATTTTACGTGAAAGTGAAGAACATGCAGTGTTCAGCTTAAACTGGCAGGCATTCGAAGAAATGTTCTTTTCCGGATCCCTGAAAATCACAGGAAGTGATGTGATCTGGGATGTCCCGCTGGACCGAGGTGCGAAGGTGACAGAAAATGAAGTCGTCTGGAAAAATGAACGTTCCAATCACTGGCCGCGACGACTCTTTTTCAGCATCCCTAAAAAGAATTTAGACCAGGCTATACTTTCATTTAATGTCCCTGACATTTTTCAGGGAGAAATTTCCTTACGTCAACTATTCGACCAGGAAGCTCTGGGGATTCCATACGAACGTGGAGGGAGTTTTATTTTGAGCCGATACATCCGACAATCCAGAATTCCGTTGCCCTTACATACATCTGCAGTTTGTTTTGAAATTCCTGTCTTGCCGGATATGGACGCATCCACTTTACAGCTGCAACTCATTGGCACGTCAGGACGCACCTGGCGTAGCCGTCCCTGGATGGCAGACGCTTCTGCGGCAGAAAATAAAACGATTGCCCATAAAAGAAGTGTACAGGTTTACTCGGACACAGCAGGCGAAAGCGTATCGGTAAATCTGGAAGCAACAACACCACCTGAAATTATCTATACTTTTTCGCCGGAACGAGGATCGGTCCTACACACGAAGGCCGGACGTCCATTCTGGGGCGCTCTGGGAGGATACGTGACGCAAGTGACAGAACGCGGCGGAGGAGAATCCGCCGATGGCACCCCTTTCATCCGCAGAACAGATTATCCGAAAGATTCGCGCCAATCTGCACCAGCATGGTACAAAGAAGAAGACGGAAGTTACTCACTCAGCTTCGATGGAACAGGCAATTATGTCGCATTCCCCCAAGGGGTAATCCCTCGCCGCGCTGCATTCACCATCGAAATGGAAATTTTCCCTCTGTATGACAATAAACGTCAAATCCTCCTGGCACATCGCTCTTATTATCCCGGGTCGTTTACTTTTATTTTGAACAATGGAGAAATTGAAGGCAGTTACAGCGGAGAAATTGCTTCTCTCAGCCGTTTTCGCACCGGACTCCGGGTCATACCCGAACAATGGAATCGTTTGCAATTCTGTTTTGATGGATCCAATATTTTTGTGATACTCAATGATACCGTTTCAGCTAAACAGAAAGTACACGGACTTGGTTTGTATGATACCGTCAGTGTCCTCGGAGGATTTGGCGAAAACTGGTTTCACGGAAGAATCAAAAACCTCCGCATCGCCCACTCTGTTCAAAAATCCACAGAATAGCGCGAAGCGAAATAGCCTGTCTAATATTTTTATCAAACAAAAACAGGTATTAGCGCAGATTTTTTAGTTTTTTTAATTTCACAATCGATTTAAACCACGCAAACAGCTCATTTAACTTGAAAAGAACCAGCCCCGTGGTTCGAATGGATTACGCATTAAAAACCCTTAAAAAAAGCCTTCTGTGGTTAAAAACAGGTCCTCTGTGATTCTGTGGTTACATTCCAAAGTAATGCACCGCATTATAATAGCTGATATCCTGTACCAGGCGCGCCAGCATTTCCTGATCATTCGGGATTTCCCCCTTATCCACATCTTCTCCAATTACCTCACATAAAATCCGACGAAAATATTCATGACGTGGGTACGAAAGCAGCGAACGGGAATCGGTCAGCATCCCGACAAACCGGGAAAGCAGCCCGAGATTTGACAGCGCATTCAACTGCCAGGTAATGCCTTCTTTTTGATCCAGAAACCACCAGCCGGAGCCAAATTGCAATTTGCCAGGAACAGAGCCGTCCTGAAAATTTCCAATCATACTTGCAAACAAATAGTTATCGGCTGGATTCAAATTATACAGCACCATTTTAGGCAATTTATCCTGTGCATCCAGGCGATCCAGATAGTCCGCCAGTCCATCGACCTGTGGGTAATCGCCTATGGAATCAAAGCCGGTATCGGCTCCCAGTTTCGCCATCATCCGGCTGTTATTATTTCTTCTCGCTCCCAGATGCAACTGCTTGACCCAGCCACGCGCATGATCCAGATGCCCAAAAAACTCCATTAACCACGCCCGAAACATCGACTGCTCATGCGCACCAATCGACAACCCTTCTCTCGCCCGTTCGAATATCCGCCCGGCTTCCGCTTTCGAACATTCATGCATTTCCAGACATTCCACCCCATGATCCGAAATCCGCCCCCCTCGGTCATGAAATGCCTCATGCCTCGCCTCCAACCCCGCCAGAAATCCTTCAAACTCTTTTGTCTCGCATCCACTCACCTCCCCCAGCCGATCACACCACTCCCCAAACCGTTCCACATCCCGCAAGTCCATCGCTTTGTCAGGCCGAAATGTTGGAACCACACGTGTTCCCAATTCACTCTCACGAATCTGATCATGCCAGCGTAAATCATCTACCGGATCATCGGTCGTTCCCACCAGTTCCACTCCGAATTTCTCCAGGATCCCATGCGCACAAAATTCTTCTTCCTTCAATCGCGCATTCGCTTCCTCCCAGATCTCTTTCGCCGTTTCCTTATTTAATAAAATATCAATCCCGAAATACCGTTTCAGTTCCAGATGCGTCCAGTGATACAGCGGACTCCGCACGGTATAAGGCACGGTCTCTGCCCAGGCCAGAAATTTCTCATACGGATCCGCCCCCCCGGTACAATAAGCTTCCTTCACCCCATTCGTCCGCATCGCCCGCCATTTGTAATGATCCCCCTCCAGCCAGATCTCAAACAAATTGCTGAACCGCCGGTTCTCCGCAATATCTTTCGGCGATAAATGACAATGATAATCATACAACGGCAAACTCTCTACATGATCATGATACAACCGCCGTGCCGTCTTGCTATGTAATAAAAAATTGTCATGGATAAAACTCATACTCGCTTTTATTCCATTTCCCCAAAACTTGCAACTATACGAAATAAAATTCCCCCCTGGGAACCCCCGCCCCTGGGAGCGCCGACGTCCCCGTCGGCCTTAAAGCTTGGACACTTCCATTGCTTTAACGGCTCAAAAATTTTTCCCAACACACGGGGAGAATTTGGAGTGCGGGGCTCTGCACCGCTTTGGATCATAGCGAATAGGATATACGAACAACCTTTACTATGCCGAAACCCCAGTGCCATTCAATCCAAAGCGACGAAAACACGGAAACCACCGCACTCCAAATTTCCAAATTTCCTTGACATTCCCTCTCACTTCTGCTTCACTAACCTGCTAAATGCTGTTAGCACCCTTGTGGAGCTATCCCATTAAAATCGAAAATCCTCCCGATTATTCCAATGAGACTTTTTATTTTTCTGACAACGATTATGGCATCCTGTTTGATGGTGTCATGTGGCTTTGAAAACTCCGCATCTGAACAAGGAAAGGTTTCGTTTGTGCGAGACGGGAAATCGGTGGGGGTGATTGTCCTTGCTGAAAATGCGGATGAGTCGATCAAAGAAGCGGCTGAGCAATTTGTTTCGATCGTGGAGGAATCCACAGGGGTGCGTCTGCCGGTGATTTCGGAAAACGAAGTGGAGGAATCCGAATCTGCGGTTTTATATATTGGAGAGACCGCTGCGGCCAAAGCGGCCGGATTGCAACTTGAAGCTCTCGAACCCGAATCCTACCAGATTGCCACCAAAGGGAATTCCATTTTCATCATAGGAAATGACCTTCCCTCCGCCACAGGCAAGCCCACATCACGTCCGACGCTCTGGGCGTTAAATCGTTTTCTGGAACAGGAACTGGGAGTTCGATGGCTTTGGCCGGGAAAACTTGGAACACACATCCCCAAACACCCGGAATTCGCTATTCCTGCAACGAATCTTACGTATCAACCGGAACTGCTCATCCGTTCCTTGCGTATGAGTTTTTCACCTGAACAAAATATTGGAAGCAGCGACCCCTCCGTCGAAGCCATTATCCAGAAAGAAGCCCGCCTGTGGGCAGAAACCCATCAGGTCGGACGTCGGGGCGATATCCGGTTTGGGCATGCCTTTGGCGATTGGTGGGAAAAATATTCTGAAAGTCATCCGGATTATTTTGCCGAACTTCCTGAAAAATACCCCCAGCCATACCCCAAGCCAAATTATGTCAAACTGGAACTTTCCAATCCCGCAGTCATTGAACAAATTGCCGAGGAATATAGCGCAGCCGGAAAACCAAAATACTGGAATGTTTGTCCAAACGACGGCAGTGGTTTTAGCACGAGTGAAGAAACCAGAAGCTGGGATATCCCGGCGGATCAGCCTGTCGAGGGAATCATCCGCGGTCAAACGAATCTCACGGCGCGTTATGTGGAATTCTGGAACCGGCTGTACAAACGGCTTGTCGATATCAATCCGGAAGTCGTTTTGACCACTTACGCCTATTCCGCATACCGGTTTCCACCACCGCCAGAACGCCCGTTGACCGCCAAAGCCATTCTGGGCATTGTCGATTCCTATAACGCTTATGACATGTGGCGCGAATGGGCGTCTTATGACACCCAACTGGTCCTCCGTCCAAACTGGTGGCATCAGGGCGGTGATGCCCCCTATCTTCCATTGAAGAAAACGGCTGATTATCTGCATTTCGCAGCCGAACATGATATGATCGGGCTGGATATGGATTCGATCATCGGTTATTGGGCAACGCAAGGGCTCAATTATTATACCACCGCACGCCTCATGACTTCTCCTGAACTTTCTCTGGATACAATTATTGAGGAATACTGCTCCGCGTTTGGTCCTGCTGCCTCCACGATCAAATCCTATTTCGAATACTGGCAGGCATTGACCGATGAATATAATTATCCACTCAATGCTGTTGTAGAAACCGATCCCCAGCCCAGTAAATTTCAGGACCTTGCGGATGCAAAGAAAATCCCTTCCAGCATTCTGAATGGTTCAAAATATGTCCTCCCCTTTCTTTATGACGATACCGTTCTCGCACGCCCCGAACAGCTCCTCAAGGAAGCACTTGAAACCATTGGAAATTCCGACCCCATTGCCGCACAACGCGTGCAATTCCTTCAATCCGGACTCGACAGCCTCCGCATGACACGGAATCAGATTGAACTCGGACAACAATTGAAAAACAACCCGACGCCGGAACTTCAAGCCGCATTCCAGAAAGGCTCGGATGAATTAAATGCTTTCCGCAATCAACTCTCTCCCTCACATGCCATCCATGACACGTCACGAAGACCGATATAAAGTCTTGATCCGGCCGGAAAATGCATCCTATCATAAAATCAATCTCGATGGATTCTAACCCTGCCACCTCATCTCCTATCCGACACGATCTGCACGGACGTTATCCCAAGGCAGAAACCATAGAAGACTTTCAGCGCAACCTCTCCGCGATCCACCAACGCATCGCCCAGGCGTGTCAACGCGCCAACCGAAACCCCGACGAAGTCCGCCTTCTGCCAATCAGTAAAACGATCGACAAAGCGCATATCCGCCTGGCCTATGCCGCCGGATGTCGCATGCTGGGAGAAAACAAGCCCCAGGAAGCCGCACGCAAGGCCGAAGCCATGGCAGACCTGAGCGACCTTCACTGGTCGGTCGTGGGACACCTGCAAACCAACAAAGCAAAACTGGTCGCGCGCTTTGCCTCAGAATTCCAGGCACTCGACAGCCTCCGGCTGGCAGAAACGCTCGACCGTCGTCTGCAGCAAGAAGGACGCAGTCTGGACGTTTTTATCCAGATCAACACCTCCAACGAAGCCAGCAAATACGGCATCCATCCCGACGAAGCCCTTGCCTTCATTCGGGAACTTCCACAATTTTCCGCCTTGCGCGTCCGTGGACTCATGACCCTGGCCCTGTTTTCTGCCGAAGTAGAACAAGTCCGCCCCTGCTTCATCCGGTTAAGGACATTACGTGACCAGCTTCGCGAAAATGCACCTGCAGGAATCCAGTTAAACGAACTCTCCATGGGCATGTCCGGCGACTTCGAAGTCGCCATTGAAGAAGGCGCCACCATCGTCCGCATCGGTCAAGCCATCTTCGGTGCCCGCACCCTCCCCGATTCCCACTACTGGCCAACTCAAATGAAAAACAGCTAACCTCTGCTGGGAACGCCGATGTCCCCGTCGGCAGACTCCTTCTTGCTGGGCGCGCCGACGTCCCCGTCGGCAGGTCTTCTTGCTGGGAACGCCGACGTCCCCGTCGGCTAGATACGATGCCCCCTACACCTTGGACACATCGACAG
>CAKUMP010000131.1 GCA_934667795.1 uncultured Chthoniobacterales bacterium
TCCGTATATCTTCCGGCACACGAATTCCCAATTCGGCACAGGCCGCCAACGCACCTGCCGCAATATGGTCATTCGAACAAATTAAAGAATCCGGTACTTTTTCTGGTGTTTGAAAAAGCCGTTTTGTTTCATAGTACCCCAGGTCCACTACATCTTCGCAATATTCTGCATGTTCAGGATGTTGTATGGCTCCCTGAATAGCAGCGTCAGAATGCGCCACGGTCGAGCCTCCAACATAAGTACAATATCTTGAATCCGCAACGATCTCTCCCCCGACCGAGCGAATGGCATCTGCAAACCCTTTAAGCCGCGCTCCTTGATTGGTCGTAAGCCTTACATCGCCCTCCCGGGCAGGTAGGTTCTGAAAGGGCAACAAGAGATGCAAGCGCCGACTCCCCTGCTCCAGATGGTGCAAGGTCATATCGCGAAATGCCGCATACATATCCGCTCGCGCCTTATCCACTCCTTCAGGGCCACTGTTCAACGAAATGACCGGTAATGCTCTCTCTTCTATAAACTTCTGCCACTCCTCTTGTTCCTTTTCAGAAATATTACAAAACACAATCCCCTCCACAGCCACCCCAAGCAGATATTCCTGCGCCGCTTCCATATCCCGCTCAAACCAATCTATGTCCAAGGAAACTAACTGATATCCCGCTTGAATCGCCCCCCTCGCCAAATGCCTCACCCGCTCCTGCGGCGCATGATATATTCCCGTCTGACACACCACCCCAATCGTATGACTCCTCCCGCTCTGCAGCACCCGTGCCAGTCGCTGCGGACGGTAATTCAATTCCTTCGCCTTCGCCTCAATCCGCGCTATCGTCTCCGGCCTCAGCTTCACACGATCCTTACTCTTCGGATTCAACGCTATTGCAACACACACACGCGATACATCCAATGCCTCCGCTATGTCCTTCTGTGTTGCTCCAAATTTCCGCGACATAACCCGCAGCTTACACGTGTAAATAAAGGAGTCAAGCAGAAAGAGGCGGGAAATCCGGGAGCACCAACGTCCATGGGAGAACCGGGGAGTGCCAACGTCCCTGGGAGCGCCGACGTCCTCGTCGGCTTTGGGGGTTGAACATTTTTAAATAGCTTTTACTTCGCATAATAACGGCTCTGTCCCTTATTTTTCGAATGCGATGGAGCGTATTTGGAGTGCGGCGGTTTCCGCCGCTTTGGATCATAGCGCATGGGATGTACCAACAACCATCGCATGGCGAAACTCAAACGTTGTTCGAACCAAAGCGGTGCAGAGCCCCGCACTCCAAATTCTTCCCGTGCAGTGGGAAAACCCTCTAACATGCCAGAGTAATTCAAATGTCCAATCTCCAAAGCGGCGGGCACCGCCGCTTTTCCAAATGTGTGATACGTCACCAACCTCCTAAATTTTATTTTCCCTGAATGCTTGACAACCTCACATTAATCTGATTAATCAGTTTAATTGAAATGAATGCATTATTTGAGAATGGGCCATTATTTTTGCAAGTAGCGAAGCGGTTACGGGAAGAGATTATGGGGTTACCTGTGGGAACGAAGATTGCGACGGATGTGGGGTTAGCGCGGCAATTTTCGGTGAGTGTTTCTGTCGTGCGAGAAGCTTTATCGATTTTGACGCGAGAAGGATGGGTGACGCGTCATGTAGGGCGAGGGACATTTACAGCCTCTCCCCATGTGGGGAAGCCGATTGCGATTCTTTCGGATCTGGATTTTGGTTCTGTATCCCATCCGCAAGCGATATTATTACGGATTCAGGAAGCGGTGAGATTGATAGAAGCGCGAGGTCAGCGGGTGCAAGTTTATCTTGGGAATCGTCCCTGGGGTTCTGAGGCGCCGGAAAGCTTGTGTTCAAAAACTTTTTTAGAAGATGCGAAGACGGGAGCTTTTGCAGGAGTGCTGGCAGTTTGGGCAGCACCCTTGGAAAACTGGACGCGTCTTTTACAGGAAAAAAACATCCCGCTTGTGGGGATTGGACTATTGCACGAGAAAACCGTTTCTTATGATCTGGAAGCGTACATTCGTCTGGCACTGGAAACTTTAAAAAAGCGTGGACGGCGACGTATTGCATATCTGGGAGGAATGTCTTCATGGAATCTTCAAGGGCATAATGAGCAACAGAAAAAAGATGTCCCACGCTGGTTTGCAGAAGCGGGAGTGAAAACGCATCCTTCCTGGTTTCAGCACAACTGGCATCCTTCCCAGCCTGGAGCAAGCTGGGATTCCTTCCGCGAAATCTGGAGCAGTCGCAAGGAAAAACCGGATGGGATCATCGTCAATCCTCCACGTTTATGGAATGACCTTGCGTTGGCGCTTGCATCCATGAATCTTCAAATCCCGCGTGATCTTGATGTTACACTTTCGATGGAAAGTGCCATTCTTCCTCATCTTCCTCCTTCAGCAGCCATTCCGATTGTGTTTGATTCTCCGCGCCTGGTTCATGAAGCGATTGATCTGCTTTTTTCACTCATGGAAGGAAAAACGGATATCGAAACCCGGCGTCTGGTCAATGCCTGGAGCGTCCAGGAACCCTGCGCTCATTCCATTGAAAAAAACACCATCGATTCCATCAGTCCTTTTTCGACACTTTTCCACTAACAACTCACCTCCATTATAAAAATTATGAAAAATATATGTATCCCCCTCTTAACAGCTCTTGCTTTCTTCATCGGAGCTATCTTCAATCATGCCGAAATTCTGTTTTTCCCTCCAAACGACTGGCCCGATGAGGACTGGACCGTCAGCAGTGTCGGCGGAACACCCATCGTAGAAAGTGTGACCCTGCAGGGAAAAACCTGGTTGCAAATTGCCAGAGCCGACAGCCCCAATACAGGAAGTGCACAAGTGATGTATAATGGAATCGATGCGCAATTGAGCGACATCACGGGGAGCGTCATTTTCGGTATAGACACCATTAGTACCTATGGCAGTGGGGTCATCCTGCGTTCGCAAAGCACCGCCATTAGCCAGACCAGCGCCTATTACCTTGCCGTCACGCCAAATGTTTCGGGATCTGCCAAACTGGAATTATACTGGGGCGTAGGAAACGGATTTCTCAGTGGAGGCACCTTGCTGGCTTCAGAAACCTTATCTATTTCTCTTGGAACTTTAGATGCCACGCATAATAACCAGTACCTGCTTGAGTTTTCCTTTATCGGAAACAAGCTGGATGCCAGTCTTTCAAACTGGGATACTGTGAACGAGCAAAAAGGAATAGACCTCGCTTCATTAAGTTATACAGATGAGCGTCTGGAAGCACGCAGCGAAGGTTATTTTGGAGTTCGAGGAGGACGATATGGCAGCGAAGTTGCAACCTATTTCCGAGATCTCGAAATCACCGCCATACCGGAACCTGCTTCGACCGCATTTTTATTATTACCCGCAGGATACCTGCTGCTGCATTTTGGAAGGAAACCTTAACGCTTCAAAATTTATCACTCTTGTCCAAAATATGAAAAAATCAGCGTTTATTTATGGATCGATTCTCCTGTTTTTTATCCGCAGATTGACGCAGATTAACACAGATTATTCTTTTGATTTTTTATCTAGGAATAACGTAAATAAACATTGATTTATAAAACAAGGATCCAGGAACCTTTGTTCAACCTCAATCCAAATACACGCAAATTTAATCCATGAACACAAAGTTTCTTCCTCTTATTCTTCTAAAAAAATCTGCGTTAATCTGTGTTAATGCCTGTTTGTGTTCGATAAGAATATTAGACAGGCTATTGCGCTTCGCGCTATTCTGCGGATCCTTTCCTGTTTTGAACTAGGAGGGGTATGAAAATGAAATCTACTCTAAACAGCCCTTTTATATGTGGAAAAATCTACCCTCCCGAAATTATCTTCCCGGCTTTGCGACGCATTCAGAAATTCGCATAGACAAACATTTTATTTTTGCCCTTTTTCTGATTTTCAATTTCTGCGTACCTGTCATCGCGCAACAAGCACCGTCATCAGATCCTCCCATTCCGTGGACATCAGAACGTATTCAAAATCAAATGCGATGGAAGCTCGAAAATACGGATCCCGAATTCGGTTCTCCGCTCTCGCTGACAATCCTGCTGAATGCCTCCTCGGAAAAACTGGACCAACTGGTCAGCGAAGCAGATTTTTACGGTACAGATCCTGCCCAAGCGAAGCGAAAACGTACTTCTCTGCATCGCTCCGTGGAAGCATTGGTTTTACAGGAAAATGAAACAGCAGCAAAACAGGCAACCGAACTCCTGAATAAACTTATTGAAATCAATGCACCTGATGACATCTCTTCTATTGTCACCACGCATGGAGTCGAATTCACCGGCTTTACCCGTCGCGTAGAATCGGGAAACAAAGTATTTGAGGCAAGTGCTCCCAATCCCCAACCTCAATCCGTTTTAAATATCCGTGAACTGACTTATGAATATGCGGCGTTGTTTCTTATCACCGGAAAAGCGGAGTATGCGGCTAAAGCACGCGACATTCTTCTGCGCTTTGCAGAAGTTGCCCCATCCTGGCCTTTATATGATCGCAAAAACAATCCGCACCCTCAGAGCGATGAACGCGCTCTGCTCAGTGGAACCATCAGCGGTTTATGGGGCGTCTGGCACCCACTGGATTTACGAGAATCTTTTTCTTTACTACGCGCTTATGACATTATCCGTCCTGCCCTAACACCTGAAGAAAAAGAAAATATAGAAAAGAATTTTTTTATTCATCAGAAAACGCTTAATGACAGCATGTCCCGGCATCAGAGAATTTATTCCAACCTGCAGGGGTACCGTTTATCGCCCTTGATTCTTTTTGGGCTGGTGCTGGAGCGTCCGGATTATGTGCATGAAGCGGTAAATTACATCAGTGACCTCCTGCAATATTCCTATACGCCGGATGGGTTCTGGAAAGAATTCACGCCAGGGTACCATCAGCAGATTACCTCGCGTCTAATGGGGAGTTGTTCGTTGTTGACAAAAGGATATTCCGATCCGGCTGGTTATATTTATGAACCAGACGGAACGCGCTTTGACAATCTGAATCTTCATGAGCGGTTTGCGGTACAGTTTGAGCGGATGAAAACGGCGTTGCAGGTTTTATCGATGCCGGATGGCACGCTGCTTTCTCTCAATGATGCCTGGCCAAAGAAAGACAAGGCGACGCCCAGTGCGTCCCAGCGCCTGGATTCTCCAGGTCTATTAAGCGTTGCAGGAATTGCAAAACTTGGCACAGAAAAGATGGTAGCATTTCTGCAATTTGACGGCATTCGCGGACACGATCATGATGACCCGCTGAATCTGGTCTGGTTTGCCGGAGGGCGTGAAGTTTTTGGAGAAACAGGTTACCAGGCATTGCCTGATAGTGGCTCCACACGCGAGTGGCATACCATTGCGGCCAGTCATAATACCGTCATCGTAAACGAGAACATGAAGCAACGGGATTCAAACCGTTTACCTCCACGGCTGAATGTTTTCAAAGGCGAATCTAAAAATGATTTCCCGTTTCTTGCCGGAGCAGATTCTGCGCAATCTCGACTGGAGTTCGCTTATCGTGACAAGGAAAAGCCCATTATCGCAGCCCAGCCCGCAGCGGCACAATTTGCCAATCAAGGACGTCTTCTGATCTGGGACACACCTGAAAATGCAACTCAAGCGATGGAAGCGGAACGGGAAAATGCCTACCCGGACATCACGTCCCTGTATCGTCGCACTATTGTGATGATTCCTACAGGAAATGGAGATGGAATCCTGGTGGACATTTTTCGTATTCGAGGAGGTGGCATCCATGATTTCGCTCTGCGTGGTGGTTTAGATGAACCTTACACCATTGAATTTGATATCCCTTTGCAACCTGCCAGCGGAGAGCTTTACAAATATGTGCAATTAAAAAAATCTGCCGAAGTTCACCCTCCCCTGACCGCAACCATGCGCTATCCGGACGGGTATGAAGTCCGTTCCCGACTCAGTGCTTTGTTTGGAACACCGGATGGAGAATTGACATTGCTGACAGGCGAAGCACCCGCGATCCGTCGCATGGGAACTGCTCCGTTTTCTTTTATTCGCCATCAAGTTTCTAAACAGCATCGTGATTTTTCTGAATTAAACAACAGCCTGGAGTCCTGTTTTGTCTGGGTCCACGAAGCTTCACGTCATGGCTTTTCTATTCAAAAAGTGGTTGTCAAACGGGACAACGATAATCTGGTCATCTACATCCGCTCAAAAGACCGGGAGGATTGGGTGTTTAGCGCGCTTGAACCAGATTCCATTATTTATTCGCACAACTTTCATTTTAAGGGAAAATTAGCCAGCGCGACGACTGTTGATGGAAAAACAACGGGACGTATTCACAGTGGTACCCTGTTAAAAAAAGAGGGAAATACGATCGCTGAAAAAGCGCCGTCGCTTTCTGTGCCCATCCTCAAAACCTTGCGAAAAGAAGCGGGCGATGCCACCGATTCGGTTGTGTTTACTCTGCCGGAGAATACACCTCTGCAAAAATACACACTCGCACATCTGGATCTTGGAGATGTCATCCGGTATTCTATTCCTGTCACAGCGATGCATAGTGAAAATCAACAGGTGCGCATCGATCTTGGCCATACTCCGGGGTTTGTCATCCAGGGAGAAACCATCACCATGACCAATTTCCCCGGCTGGAAGTTCAAGGGGAAGGTGTTATTGTCGCTGGAATGAGGCTGCTGGGGACTTTGGGGACTTTGGGGACTTTGGGGACTTTGGGGACTTTGGGGACGCTGGAGGCTTTGGAGTCTTTGGCGACTTTGGAGAC
>CAKUMP010000132.1 GCA_934667795.1 uncultured Chthoniobacterales bacterium
GAGGTTTTAGTATCTTGAAAATGGATATATTCATCACAGGGATGCTGGATCCAGACGAATGGCACCGGGTAATTTATCGAGTCCACGATCAAAAGATATCACAGGATGTTGGGAAAAATGGGAAGTCGCGACCATATAACAATCTACAAAATGTATTTTTGATTTGGAATAATGTTCCAAAGCCAGTCGCAAGACGTCCCGTTGGTCACAAATAATTCCGGGACTACCAAGAATGAATGTCAGTACTTTAGCAATATCGGCGCGTTTTTGTTCATAAAATGATGAAAGGACAAATACTGTTTCTGCCAGGACAATGGGATGTAGAACCAGCTCGACAGTACCTTCGTCACACTGCTTGAAAATAATTGCCACAGCCGCCGCTTGTTTTTCGGGTTCGCCGAGAATGAAACAAACGAGTACATTTGTATCCAGCAAAAGACGTTTCATCAGGATTTAAGTGAGGTTTTACGAGTCCATGCACGAGTGGCAGTTTCGCGAGCTTGTTGGAAATTTTCTTGTGTTTTTTTACTTTTAAGAATACCGAACATATCCATAAGAGCGGGTTCGGA
Source organism: uncultured Chthoniobacterales bacterium (assembly GCA_934667795.1). GTDB lineage: Bacteria > Verrucomicrobiota > Verrucomicrobiia > Chthoniobacterales > CAKUMP01 > CAKUMP01. Next base: position 570 of record CAKUMP010000132.1, read on the forward strand.
ACGCACAATGATGTAATCATCCTTAACTTCATAGATTAAGCGCATTCCTGGCTTAAGCTCGAGTGCACGACGAACTTCAAAAGGGATGGTTGTTTGCCCTTTGGAGGTTAATGTGGATTGAATCATAAGACTAATCTTACCATAAGATATATGCATTGTCATTTAAAAACGCCTTACTTTTCTGAAAAGTAAGGCGTTTTTAAATGCTCTAGCATGGAGAATGAAATAAGTTTCAGCCGACGGGGACGTCGGCGTTCCCAGGGTCTAATTTTTACTACTGTGGGATTTCGTGGAGGGAGGTATTGGGGTTGAGTTCGGAGAAATAATGCATTTCCCACTCGGAGGAGAAGAGGAGGACGGGTTTGTGAAAAGAATCTTCGGCGAGTTTGGCGTTGGAGGGGAGTTTGAGTGAAGAAAGATCGGATGCGGGGAAGTCGGCTGGGAGCCAGCGTGCGATCGACCAGTTGGTGGTTTCGAGGCGGCTTGGCGCATTGTATTCGGTTTCGAGACGGTATTGTACCACTTCAAACTGCAAAGGACCAACGGCTCCAAGAAGCGGGACTTTCTGGATCGCATTATCGATATAAAAAACCTGAACGGCACCTTCCTGGAGAAGCTGATCCAGCCCGGTTCGGAATTGTTTGAATTTCGAGGTGTTCGGGTTTTGCAGATAAGCAAAATGTTCAGGTGCGAAACGCGGGATTTCGTTGTAGGTAATTGAGGGATCTTCGGTCAGGGTATCGCCAATTCCGAAATCGGAATGCCCCACAATGCCGATAATATCACCAGCAAATGCCTCATCGACCGTTTCGCGGTCTTGCCCGAATAACTTATGTGAAGAAGAAAGTCGAAGGGTTTTGCCGGTACGGGAATGGGTGACCATGAGATCGCGAGTAAAACGCCCGGAGCACACACGAAGGAACGCAATACGATCACGGTGTTTTGGATCCATATTGGCCTGGATTTTGAAAATGAATCCCGAAAATTTTTCATGAGCGACCGGGATGGTTTCGCCGGAAGAACTTATGCGGGGAGCGGGGGGAGGAGAAAGTTTCAGAAAGTAATCGAGAATGAGCTGGACACCAAAATTGTTTGCCGCACTTCCAAAAAAGACAGGAGAAACTTTTCCTTGAAGAATGGCAGGGTGGTCGATATCGGTTCCCATGATATCGAGAATTTCGATTTCTTCACAGACATCGGTGTACACATGGGCAGCGAGTCGGTTCTTGACACTGGGATCGGAAAGGTTATGGATTTCCAGTGGGGCGCGAAAGGCACCACCGGGGGTGCGTTCGAAAAGATGAACCTGGTTTTGGATGCGGTCGAACACACCCTTGAACTCGGTCCCGGAACCGAGCGGCCAGTTGATGGGAAAGGGTTCGATCTCAAGCACTTTTTCCAATTCGTCGAGAAGCTCAAGCGGAGGACGCGATGGACGGTCCATTTTGTTAATAAATGTAAAAATAGGAATCTGGCGCATCCGGCAGATTTCAAACAGTTTGCGTGTCTGTGCTTCAATCCCTTTCCCGGCATCAATAATCATGACGACCGCATCGACTGCAGTCAGTACCCGGTACGTATCTTCGGAGAAATCTTTGTGACCGGGGGTGTCGAGAAGATTGATGACAAAATCTTTATATTCAAACTGGAGCACGGTGGAACTGACAGAAATTCCGCGTTTTTTTTCCAGTTCCATCCAGTCGGAAGTTGCGGCGCGTTGGTTTTTGCGAGCGGTGACGGAGCCGGCAAGCTGGAGAGCACCCCCATAGAGGAGAAATTTTTCGGTCAAGGTCGTTTTTCCAGCATCGGGGTGAGAGATGATGGCAAAGGTTCTGCGTTTAGCGACTTTAGAGATCATAAATTATTTTTTTGGGAGCGTGATATGAGGTGGTTTCAAGTAAATGGGCTCGAGCGGAGGCTGGAGGAGGGCTTCCGGGAAGTGGAGGGCATGTCGGGCGAGTGACGTAGCTGTCCAGGAGATAATTGTGGGGGAGTTTGGTAAAGCAAAAGGAAATGGCCGGGCATCCGTTGTCAGGACAGGGAAACGGGCGTTCTGCGAGAACGTGGAGAGTAATTCTTCTTTGTCCATCAGTGTCGGGGGCGTAAGCAGAAGGTGATTTTCGACTTTGGCGTATGTAAAAGTATCCCGGCGAGCGTCGGAAACATATTGAAATGAGGGATAGTCCGCAGGGGTGGAAAAAATGGAGGGGAGGCCGGCCAATGGGATAGCGCTGCTGATGGAGAGTCCGATTGCGGTGGAGAGCGCGATCCGGATACCGGTATAGGATCCGGGGCCAAGACCGGTGAGAATCAGGTCAGGCGGGGAGAATTTTTTCAGAATTTTTTCAATATGAAGAAAGAAGGAAGAAGAATTGGAAGTGGGGCCGGCAGTCCATGAAAATTCGTACAGCACCGAGTCAGGGGACTGGACAAGCGCAAGCGATCCCACGGAGGAAGCGGAATCAATTGCTAAAATGGTCTTGAATCTGGACATGACGGGTATTCTTGAATGGAGCGGGCGTCCGGTGCAAGAATATCCATACGGAAATATCGGGTATGGGGCGGGAGAATAGAGGGAAATTTACATGCCCATTCAAAAATGCAGAGATGAGGCGGGGTCATCAGGTCAGGGAGACCAATTTCATACAGTTCATTTTCATCCTGAATACGGTAAAAGTCGGCATGGATGATTTTCCCGTTCGGGAACCGGTATTCATGGATGAGGGTGAAGGTCGGAGAAGAAACAGTGGCTGTCGATCCCAGTGATTTCGCGAGTGCTTGAACAAAATGTGTTTTGCCTGCTCCCAGGTCCCCATCCAGAGCCAGCACATCTCCTGGAGCAAGGGTGGACGCAAGAGTGTCGGCAAAACGTTGGGTGTCCGCAAGAGAAGCAAGTGGTGTGGGTGCGGGATGAGTCATTTTGAAGGGTTAGTAGATTTTTACGGTTTTTTAAGATGGTCGAAGCCCGACCCGAGTGGAGTACGAGTGGAAGGAGAGGCGAGCATGTTTCCGATGGGGGTCAGCGGCAGGTCAGGGAAAACCGTTTTCCATGCCGTGAGAAGAGGGGAGAGCTGATCGGGAGAAATGGTAAATAATAGCTCATAATCCTCACCATCCTCTAATGCCATTTGTGTGGTTGCGCCGGGAGAACAGGGGAGGGCGTCCAGGTTGACAGAAAATCCAAGATTGGAGGCGTCGGCAAGGCGTGGAAGATCGGAAGCAAGACCATCGCTGAGGTCCATCATTGCGGTAGGAAGGAAGTTTTGAGCGAGCCAGTGGGCTTCCTGCAAACGAGGGGAAAATGTCAGATGTTTTTCCTGGATTGAATTGCCGAGGGTTCCGGTGACCAGCAGAATATCTTCTGGCTTTGCCGTAGAACGCAGAATGTAACGCTCAGGCGCAACATCCCCGAACAAGGCAATCGAAATGAAAATTTCCTGAGAGGAGCGAGACGTTTCTCCGCCGGCAATGGTGATGTCGTATTGATCGGCAGTTTTAGAAATCCCCCGGATAATTTCTGAGGCAAAATTTACGGGAAGGTCCTTGGGAATGGCAATGGTGATGAGGGCAAATCGCGGAGTCGCCGCCATGGCGGCAAAATCACTGATATTACGCGCGAGTATTTTGTGTCCGATAGCCAATGGGGAATGCGATCGGTAAAAATGCTGGTTTTCGATACAAACATCTGTGGTCAATACCTGACAGGTAGGTGGGTTGGGGGACTGAATAATGGCGGTGTCATCGCCGGGACCCACTAATAAATCGGAAGAAGCAGGGGGGAAAAAGCGAGAGATTTCTTTGATAAATTCGTCTTCGGTAGGCATGGTATGATCTCCGTTAGGCTCATTAAATTTTTTAATGAAAAAAACAAGCCGGTTTAAACTCCTGATGCTAAGAGAAGAATCGTGGTGGAATTAAACATACCATGGATCAGAATGGGCGTCCAGAGGGAGCGTGTCGATTGATACGCAATGGTGAGGCAAAGAGAAAGAAGCAGGAGCGGGATGAGTGACATGGCGTGCGCGTGGATAAGCGCAAAAAGCACGCTGGTAAAAAACATGGCACCGGTAGCGCCAATGAAATTTTTGGTAATATTAAATAAATAGCCACGAAAAATGATTTCTTCGGCCAGTGGAGCAATGATCACAGCGCTGATGACGACCCAGGCGCGCGCGGCCCAGTCATCTGTGTTGAGAAAAAACTGGATAATCGGCTGGGCATTTTCTTCCGGGTTGGTATCCAGGAAAAAGGTTAGGAGGTTGAATGCGAGAAGGATGAGGGGATAGGCAGCGAGGAGGCAAAAAAAGGCGTTTGGGGTTAAGGGGATCATGCGACGGAGTTCTAATCCGAAAAATTCGATAGGAGAACGGTGGGAAGTTTTTAGAATAGCAAAAATCCCGCCGATCAGCAGAAACATGATGAGGGCAGAGGTCTGGAAAGTAGAGATTTCAATGACTGGCGGTTCTTCGGGCGGAGCCTGGAAAAGGGCAACGATGTTGGCAGAGGCATACAGAACCAGGATACCTGCAAAATAAAGATCCCATTTGGTCACTGGTTGCGGCTTCCAGACATTCTCGCCATAAAAATGTTTTTTGAATCGGGGCAGGTAAAACTTCAAGGAAAAGCTGGAAAGAACAAGAAGGATCGCAAAGGAAAGAAGCTGTGCCCAAAAAACGGTTTCCACGGTTAAAATAAATGCTGTAAAGGATGTGTGTTGCGGGATGGTATCGGCTGCAGATGAAGCACAGCCAAAGGAAGAAAATCAGGGAAGGTAGATCGATGGAAGAAAATAAAAGGTCGCTGGTTTTAACTGAATTTGAGATTCCGGTAAAATATTCAGTTGGATATTCCGGGATTTAGCCGAGTTAAAGATGGAGAAGAAATTTGCGAAACTGAGCGGTGCTGTATAGCGGGTGATTTTCGCATCTGGTGCTTCCGCAAGAGCGCGGATCTGGGTATAGGCGTCTTCAATATAGCCTGTGTTATCGACGAGTTTGGACGTTTTCGCATCCACTCCGGTGAGGATACGTCCATCTGCGACAGTATTGCGGAGTGTGGTGGCATCAAGTTCACGGGATTCTGCAACGATATTCAGGAAGCGGTCGTACGATTGATTGACCAGGCCCTGGACATAGGTGATTTCTTCCGGAGTCATATCGCGGGAGCCGGAAAGTATATCTTTGAATTTTCCGGATTTAAAAACGATTGCTTCCAGTCCCACTTTTCCAAGCAGTGACTGGTAGTTAAAGGTCTGGATGATAACCCCGATACTTCCGGTAATCGCGGTGTCATTTGCCATGATATAAGAACTGCCACAGGCCGCGTAATACCCGCCGGATGCTCCAATGGAATCAATATAGGCAAGCACCGGCTTCTTTTGAGCGGCGTGTTGGATGGCATTATACAGGACATCCGATGCGGTGACTTCTCCCCCTGGTGAATTAATTCTGACGAGGATGCCTTTGACATTTTCTTCTTCCACAGCGGCTTTGAGTGCATGTTTAAAATCATCTACCATGGAGCCGGTGAGGCCGGATGATCCATCTGAAGTGATGAGACCGAGAAGGTCGATCTGGGCGATTTCCTGAGAAGAATTGTTTTTGGCAGGAACTAGAACTTTTTTGTAAATTTTACTCGAAGAGGAGGTGGTGGGCGGAATGGCTGCTGAGGAGCCAAGCAGAATCAGAAGGACAAAATTTCCTAGTATGCTCAGGCATAAAAGCAGAAATAAAACGGCTGGAAGGCATCCGGATTTCTTTTGGGAAGTCATAGGATGTTAAATTGACGGAAATAGATAGAAAAAACAAGACGAGAATTGAGGGTTTGGCCGACATTAGGGACAGAGCTGTAAACACCCGTGTAGGGGCGAATTGCATTCGCCCAAAACAGGGGGGCGAATTAGGGACAGAGCTGTAAACACCCCAATCAAACATCAAATTAGGGACAGAGCTATAAACACTTTGATGAGCCTACCCGGGTGCTGCAGGAAGAAAAATGTCCAGACCAGGCAGTTTTTTCTCGGAAGAACTCCGTTTTGCATAAAGAAAAGTCATGGGAAAGGGATTTTCTGAATCCGCAGGGAAAAATTGAAAATGGTGGACCTGAAAGTTTTGCCGATCAAAAGCAGGGAAACGGGTATCGCCTGCAGGAGCATAATGGACATGGGTCAGGATGAGGTC
>CAKUMP010000133.1 GCA_934667795.1 uncultured Chthoniobacterales bacterium
GTCTGACCCTGAAAAGCCGCCCGTATAGCTCCGGAACAAATATCCTGGTCAATAATACAAAAAATGTCCGCATCGCTCGCATGATTGGCGAATACCCACCGGAAGCTTCTTTTACAAAATTCAAACTCGGTGCCAGCGGACTCGTCGCAGTCAACTCCCCGGGCCTCCTTGTCGAAGATAATTTGTTTATCGGTGCCGTAATCAATATCGCGGTCGCCGCTTCACACGATGCAACGATTCGCCACAACACCATGATCCTCGGTGGAAACTATGGGATCGTAATTGTCCCAGGTAGTTCTGAAGAAACATATCATATCCAGGGAAATCTCTTTGATCGCGTAGTCATGGATTACAAAAAGGGCCCCTGCATCTGGATGTTCGATCCCGCGGCAAAATTAACTTCCGACTATAACCTGTTCCACATCCCCGAAGATTTCTCCGGAGGAACAGGGAAATTACCATCGGAAGAAACCATCACTAAATCCCTCGACGAATGGCAGCAAATTTCTCAACTCGATGCTCATAGCATCGCAGCAAAACCGGAATTCATCGATCCGGAAAACAACGATTTCCGCCTCGCTCCCAACTCCCCCGGCAAAGCAGCCCTCCCCGACGGCTCGGATATCGGGGTGCGAAAAAAGTAGGGATGCAATGAAATATTGCGCAATCCTGTTTTTTGTGCAGGATGATCTTACAGCTTTATGGCGAAAAAACGAAATTTACCTTCACTCAATGAAATCGCGCGGGAAATTAATATTTCCGCATCCACGATTTCTCGTGTTTTAAATGGGAAGCCCGGCATTGCAGAAGCCACCCGTCAAACCGTTTTATCTGCATTGCACGAGCGAGGGTACCCTAAAAAGCCTATACAAGGTGGAGTTCAAACATTACGCAATGGGAGCAGCACCATTGCTTTTGCAATTACCAGCAAGATTCGCGAAAGAATTGCAAATGGAGACCCCTTTTATGGTCGTCATCTGCTGGCACTTCAAACCGCTTGCGCCCAAAAAGGCTATTACCCTATCCTCGTCGATTACGAACAGGATACGACTCCTGACGGTGGACTACGCTGCGTAGATGAACATCGGGTTTACGGTGTAGTTGCAGAAGACATGCCGGAGCCCATGATCGAAAAACTGCGTTCCCGCATCGGAATTGTTCTTCTCAATATCGTCCGACCAATCCCGCAAGTAGATTACGTCATTCCGGATGTTCGCCAGGCTGCACGAGAACAGGTGCAATTCCTTTATGATCTTGGGCATCGCTCAATTGCTTGTTTTCGTCCTTTGCCTGTAGGATTCGGAGGCTGGCAGACACATTTTTACTGGTCAGAATTCTGGTGGATGCATAAGAAGCTTCAACTGGATCTTCCCGATGAATTTTTTGCACCCATTCAATTCTCCGCACATGGAGAAGAGGTGGCGGCCGAGGAATTCATGGAGCGCGTCATGAGCAGCTCGAGTCCTCCTACCGCAATTGTCACTAGTGACAATTATGCGGGGATCATCATGAATCAGTGCAAAAAACGAAAACTACGTATTCCCAAAGACATCAGCTTGATGGGATATGATGACCGTCGTTATCTTTCGGGCGCGGCTAATCTCAGTACGTACCGTCAAAATTTTGAGGGGATGGCTCGAGAAGCTTTACGTTTGCTTGTCGATCGCTGTGAGAACCTGAATCTCTCTGGTCGCATTGTGGAAATTGAAGGCACCCTCATTCATCGTGATACAGTTGCCCCTCCTCCCCACTGTTAAACATTCAAGCGTATACGGCGTTGATTCTTGCATGTGCAACAAAATTCAGAAACATTTTTTTTTGTGCAGGATCATTCATTTCTTCGGGATGCCATTGAACTCCCAGCACAGTGCGACCATCCGCCGCTTCAATTCCCTCAATAATCCCATCGCCTGCACGTGCGGAGATTCGAAACCCTTCAACGGGCTCCGTCACAGATTGATGATGAAAGGAATTCACCCGGAGCAAACCCGAGGTTTCTAGGAGCCTGGCCAACAGGGAATCTTCTTCAATAAAAACCTCATGTAACGGCTCTTCACGTGGAGCGGATTGTGAATGCTTCCAGGCTGAGGGGATTTCAGAAGGGATATCCTGTATCAATTTACCGCCTATGGCTACTTGCAATGTTTGAATGCCACGGCATATCCCCAGAAGTGGTTTCCCGGTTTCCAACCATGCTTTCACTAATCCAATCTCAAATTTATCGCGTGCCATATCACACCTGCCAAGTCGTGGGTGTGGCGGCGAAACGTAGTTCAGTGGATTAATATCTTCACCACCTGTCAAAATAAGCCCATCCAAACAAGCAATCCATTCTTGAAAATCCTCTCCCTCAATCACCGGCAATACCACCGGCATTCCCCCTGCTTCAAACACAGCATTCGAGTACGCTTGTCGAAGAGAAAGTAAAGACGGCCCTTGACGCTCAATACGCCCGGTTAATCCAATCAATGGTTTTCGAGATAAGGAAATTGGCATGTTCATTTTTAAAAATTCGTCGGGAAAGCACCCTTTTATTGATACATTGCGAAGAAATTCATTCCCATAGAATCAAGGGTTGGTTGATTTTTCTTTTGATCCGTCTAATTGGAGCGTATATCGAATCGAACGTTGAAAAGGTTGGAACCCTGCGGATTCATAAACGGCTCTTGCTGGAGCATGTCCTGCATCCTCGCCGGTCACCACCTCTACTTCCCGTACTCCGGCTTCACGCAGGTGTCGAAGTGCAGCGTCCAACAAAAACTTGCCATACCCACGACCAAGAAAGGCCGGACTAACCGCATTATAGCCAATCTCCCCTAATCCATTCGCAGGATTTATCCGACAAGAAATGAATCCCGCTATAATACCATCCTGCTTAATGGTGAACACTGCGGTTTCCTGCTGCGATATGTATGTACGGACAGAGGCCTCAATCCAGTCCTGCCAAGGCTTTCCTCCCATTTGTCTTCCATACATTTTCTCCCGCCCATAATCACTACCCATTGTCCAAACATCACGCACAATACTCACGATGCTTTCCAGATCGTTTTGATCACTTCGGCAACATTCCGGCGCAGCGGGTTCGTCTATCCCGGCAATCACGACTTCCCGCAAAAAATCCTGTATATCAAGCGCCAAACATTCCAGCTTTTGATAATCCAAAAGTTCCACATCATCTTGTGGCGAATGCAATGGAAAATGCTGCACTCCACTTGGGTTCCCCTCATCTTTAAACCAGACTGTAGGAATTCCGTGTTTATCAAAAATTCCCTGATCACTTCCCCGTCGAAATGGCAACACGCGGATTCCGGAACGAACCGCGGTTTGACGAATCAATGCTCGCATACGGGAAGATTTTCCGACACAAGCCAGTGGTTGCGTTAAATAACTCCCCAATCCGTCCAGACATACCATCACTCTGATCGCTTCTCCTACATGAAGATTGAAATAGTGGTAACCTCCAATCCCGTAACCGGGGCCTCCATATTCTTCCCCACCAAACGCAACCAGATCCACATCCCAATCCCCCCATTGATCTCGCAAGCCTTTCGCCACCTCCAACAACATGGCAACTCCAGATGCATTATCCACTGCTCCGGGTATCCCGGGGGCAGTGTCATAATGCGCTCCAATCACCAGCTTCCCTCGCGCGCTCCCTTCCAGCGGGCAATATCGTCCCACCACATTGTAACTCTCATGCTCAAAACACTCTGCATCCAAACGCAACTTCACTTCTTTCCCTTCTTCACGCGCTAACCGCATCGCCGTTCGCTGGCTCAACGTGAAAACAGGCATCCGCTTCAGATCCGGTGAACGAACAATTTTGGTCGACCACGTGTCATTGTAAGGACTATTGATGATAAACGCCAGAGCTCCAGCTTCCTCAAGTTGTTTCGCCAATGCATTGGTATCACCAACTTGTACAAAATCGTAATTCCCGGCAAATGCTACTGTCCCTTTCATGTCTTCCAGTGCAACCTGCGAAGAAAACGTTTTTAATCTCCCGCATACCTCCCCGCCAGGACTGAAAAAACAAGGAAACACATCTAGCTTACTCCCGTCCTCCAACGTCAACCCAAATTCCCCATAACGCCACCCGGGTGACGAAAATTTCTCCATTACGACGTCATACCCTCTATCTCTCAACTCTTTCTCAATAAATCCCTGTGCTTCTCGCTCCCCTTTTGATCCAAGATGTCGCTCCCCTATCGTTTTGGATAATTTTTCTATCGTTTTCTTCATGGACATCCTCCTATTAAAAATCAAATATTGCAACAATTCCACAAAATATTTTGCATTGTTTCAAAAAAACATTTACAAAATGATCTATATGACACTTGAAGCCACCCCTGAATTTGGAAATCCTGGTTCGAGTACGATTCCCATGATAAGAGAATCATGGGAACGAGGATTAAAAGTTTTGCAACCATCTGAATCAAATCTGGTCAGAGGACTTGATCTGCACAGGGACGCGCTGGTGCTGGATACTTTTGGGTTTTTGCCAATGGCATGGAATGCGAAAGCCACGCATGACTGGAATGCCCTTATTGACGCCAACCTTGGAGTGGAAAAATTTCAATTTGAAGGTGGGCTTATCCGCTCTCTTGCTCCCGTCTTTGATACGGGCTCGAAACAGGAGTTTCTGGAAGCCATACATGTTTCGGGAGTGAACGGGATGTTTCATTCGGCAGCGGAAGGGAAATCACAGGAACAGGATATCAAGCGTCTTGCCGCAAGCACCCATCTTTGTGGCGCTTTTGGAGACCGGGTCTGGCAGGCGAGACAAGTGTCAGATATTGAACGCGCCTGGAAAAATGGAGGCTTTACAGTTAGTTTCAGCGTCAATGGTCCGCCATGCCCCGGGAATCTGACTTCTTTGGAAGAGGAAATTTCATGGTTGCCAGCATGGTATTATTTTGGCGTGCGAATGATGCATCTTTCCTATAATCGACGCAATGTCATTGCCACCGGATGCGCAGAACGAAATGACGCTGGTCTAAGCGAGTTAGGTTATGAGTTTATTCGCGCAATGAATCGCGCGGGCATTATAGTAGACGTCCCACACTCCAGTGAACAAACTGCATTGCAGGCGGCCCAAACATCCGAAAAACCTATCATCGCCAGCCATGTCTGCTGCCGAGCTCTTTTTGACCACATGCGCAACAAGAGCGACGAAGTACTCAAAGCCATTGCAAGTACGGACGGACTGGTCGGCATTACTTCACGCCCTGCGTTTCTGGGGCCAAATGCTACCATCTCCACATTATTGGACCACCTTGATCACGCACTACAGGTCATCGGCGAGGATCATGTCGCCATTGGAACAGATACCGCCTACATCCCCCCCTACGCCTCTGATCTCAAACCCCGTCCACAAGGAAGTTATTCAGATAAGTGGTGGGGGGCCTGGCAGCCACAGCCACGCCCATCTTCCTCCGCTTCCGAAGACCACCGCTACGGGAGTCTCGCTTGGACAAACTGGCCGTTATTGACCGTTGGTATGCTCATGCGAGGATACCAAGAAACAACCATCCGAAAAATTCTTGGCTTGAATCTCCTCCGCGTCCTCAAGGCGAATCAACCCGAAGATTTAATTACCACAGGTTCAATGTGCGTATAAAACACTATCATTTCTGCAATGTTTTGGAATAAATAAATGAAATATTGCAGAAATATTTCATTGCTATTTTTACAGCGTATCCTATTCTGCGGATATGATTCAAAAATTTAGTTTTTGCCTGATGACGAAATGGATGTGGGTGAGAAAAGGAATGATTCTTGCAACAGGTATACTTGTGAGTACGGGGAGTGTGGTTGCAAACTCATTGGAGCAGGAAATTTTAGTAGCGCCTGCCGGTTTATCTGAATTACGCGTTGTGGACTCCCGTGGGGGGCGAGTTATAGAAATAGAGGGATTTGAATTTTCGCGTCCTGGTGCACAGATTCAGGAGCGAAAGGATGCGCGTTGGGAGTATGAACAATCTTATCGCGATTTTGGCAATTATCGATTGTCTGTTGAGATGCCTCCTCCCGGACCGGCACCATCAAAAACGACGGGGCGGATGGAACTTCGCAGCATGGGTTCCTTTATTCCGAAACAGAACCGCAATTATCTTATATCGGTACTTGCGAAAACAAATTTTGACAGGAAAGCGACAGAATTTAGTGTATATCTGCGTTGGATAGGCGCATCGCGAGCGATCACCCCTAGACATGTACTGGGATTACCTGCGGTTACGGAGGGAGTGGATGGGTGGCAACGCTTTGAATGGATCACCACCTCGCCTTCAGATCCTCGCATAGATGAAGCCAAGGTCGCACTTGAATTTACCGCCCGACATGGAGATCGGCCACCGGAAGTCAGGATTGCGGATTTTACCATAGTGGAACTCCCTGCCGTACCATTAAAGTCGCTTTTACGGGGAGAAGGGGTGACATTTCCCGGGAGCGCAGGTGAACTGCCGATGAAGGTAGAGGAACGCAGCTTGGAAGAGGATGCAATCGTGGTAAAAACCACCGGAGCAGTTTATCGTTTTGACACCGGAAATGATACCATTTCCGCCAGTCAACGGATCGAATTCCCCAGAGAACTGGCGAAATGGCATTCTTCACTGCCCTTTAAAAATCTACAGGTTGACCAGTTTAATGAAGATGTATGTGTCTTAAGTAATGAATATCTGACGATTGGGATACAGAGAGACTCGTTAGTTGTTATTAGTCCGCAAAATGAATTGGTCATGACA
>CAKUMP010000134.1 GCA_934667795.1 uncultured Chthoniobacterales bacterium
GGACACGAAAGGCATCGCAGCATTTAACCGCGACAACTGGCCACCGTTAAAGCAAACCGGCATGTCACCAGTCATTGATGTGGAAGATCACAACATGCTACTTCTTCAAATGGAAAACGGGATTCAGGCCTCTTATGTCCAATGCCATTACACGCCGGATGATCACCGTAACTACACCATCATCGGGACAGAAGGACGTGTGGAAAACTGTGGGGACCATTCCTCATTCGAGAAACAAGCAACCATTCGCCTTTGGAAATATCGCTGCGGATACAATGAAAACGGGACGGAATCGTTTTCCATTCCCTCGATTGAAGGAAGTCATGGCGGTTCAGATCCTCGTATTATTGCCGATTTCTTCCATTTTTGCCGTACAGGAGAAAACCTCGGAGCCTCCCCCTATGATGCGCGGATGAGTGTGGCTGCAGGGTACCTGGGAGCGGAATCTCTTCGGCAAAACTCTATCCCTTTCACAATTCCACCTGTTTCCTGAAGAAGATGTCGGGAGATGTACCCCGAGGGACTTTGGGGACTTTGGGGACTTTGGGGCTTGGAAAAAGATTTATTGCGGCACTACGACTTGTTCTGGTGCCGCATAATTTTTTCTACCTTCTTCGAGACGTTTCCAGAGATCTTCAGGCAATGTTGCTCCGATGGGGGTTGGGCGTTTATAGCGTTCCCCGGCTTTTTCCAATTTAGCAGCCGCCGGAATTTCCAGATTTTCCCGACCTTCCAAAGAAATCGTTTCCAGACGAATCCCCGGAATATCTCGCGTCAGTGTTTCGCCCTGCAATCCTCCCTCGCCCTGGATAATAGAAGCATCTGCCGGTAAAATTGTATGTAAAAATTCTATTTGCTGCAGTGCGTTCTGGTCTTTTCCAAATACCTCTCCCCCTACAGCCGCCACCAGCGTATGATCCAGACGCAATATCCCTTGCTTACGTCCATCAAATATTGCCAATGGTCCTCCACTCACAACCGTGCATTGCATCAACACCACACGGCCATCCGAAATCAATGCTGATGCCCGACCGGTGTCTCGATTGGCAATAATAGAATTAAAAAACAACATCCTCCCCTGCCCCACCTGCCAGATTTGTTCAAATGGCTGGTTCCCCAGGATCAGACAATTTTCATACATCGTTACCGTTTCTTCCGTACTGTAAACGCCTGCTTCGAAACTGTTATCTTCAAAAATGGTCCCGATATACGTCACCTGACACTGATTCACATCGCAGGAACCGGAACTTGCATTTCGAGCAGCATAGGAATTAAGCACCAGTGCCCGGACCGTGCCATGCATCGAAAACCCTTGTCCGCAGTTATCGGTCGCATAGCAATTCTGAAACACAATATTTCGCAGGTTTCCATGGGCACTGAATCCATCATTCATGGAATGCATGGAACGTAAATTCTGCACGACCACATAATCCGCTCTGTCTCGTAAATTCAGTCCGCTGCTGCCGATTGGAAGCATGATCTGCAATTCTCCCCATATTTTCCCTTCCGGCAAATGAAAAAAAACGGCTTTTTCACTCTTGTTCCAATAAAATGATCCCGGCGTTTTTTCCAGATCCTCCATGCTCCGTACATTCTGACCTTTTTCGCCATTCACCCACCAGACCTGCGGTTTTTCCACCCAGAATGGATAGTCCTTATGCCCTTTCAGGCGATTCGACATCGGATAAAAATCACTTCGATAAATCCGTTCCGAAACCTGTGTCCATTTCTTTTCCGGCACCACCCGTAACCCGGATAAAGTCGCGCCATTGCCTTCAATCACCAGAGGACTCCCCGGGGTCCCGCCCACTCGCGACAACACAGCCCCCCCTTCATAAGGGATGCCGGTATTATGAATTTCAATCCGTCCCGATTCCTGGACTTTTTCAAAGGCTGCACGCAACGATTTCAACGGCCCCTGCGCACCATCTTCCCCCGGAGCAGCCAAACTCCCATCAAAGGAATCTTTCCCAACCTGATTGTTTACGTAAATCGTCCGTGCATCCACCGTAAACAAAGTCAAAAACACTGTCGCTACCACCCCACATACAACTCGTTTTCTTATTCGTACCATTGAACACCCATACCACAAAAAAATATCCCCCCGCAACCACAGAAAGACTTGGTTTAATAAACGTCGCGTTTATACCGTTTTTCTTTTTTCATTTCTTCGATATAAACATTTGCTTCTTCGTCGGATTTTCCACCTTGTTCCATAATGATTTTATGCAGGGCAGCATCTACGTCCTTTGCCATTCGGATTGCGTCTCCGCACACGAAGAGGTGGGCGCCATTATCAAGCCATTTCCAGAATTCTTCTGCGTTCTCCTGAATGCGATGCTGGACATAAATCTTATGTTCCTGATCACGAGAAAATGCGGTATCGAATTTTGTCAGGACTCCGTCTTTCTGGTATCCCTCAAACTCTTCCTGATAAAAGAAATCCGAGCTTGCATGTTGCTCACCAAAGAACAGCCAGTTGCGTCCGCTCCCGCCAGTTGCTTTTCGTTCCTGTAAAAATGCACGAAATGGGGCGACCCCGGTTCCTGGTCCAATCATAATCACATCGGTCGATAAATCTTCCGGCAAACGGAACCCTTTGGCGACATGGACAAATAATGGCACACATGTATCCGCATCTACCCGCTCCGCCAGCCAGGTAGAACACACCCCCTTACGTAATCGTCCATGCGTTTCATAACGCACGGTTGCAATCGTTAAATGCACCGCTTCTCCTGCCACTTTCTGACTCGATGCAATCGAGTATAGCCTCGGCTGCAGCTTCCTCAAAGTTCCTGCAAATTCTTCTGCAGAAAATGTCACAGATGGGTGATCCCTTAAAAAATCAATAATTTCCAGCCCCCACAGGTATTCCAGTAAATCCTGACGTCGCTCCGGAACCAGTAATTCTTTCAACAGTGGAGCAGCATCCGCTTTCTCCACAATCGCCTGCAGAAACTTTTTGTCCGGCTGCGTGATAATAAAATCCTTCAACATCCCCTGACGTAATGGGACCTCCTGCTTGTCAGGATTCAGGACCATCTCTTCTCCTGTCAGTTTCAACGTATGCAGAATCTCGTCCACCAACTCCGGATCGTTCTGTGCAAAAATTCCGATGGAATCCCCCACCTCATACGTTAATCCAGAGCCTTCCAGGCTCACTTCATAATGACGCGTGTCCTTCTCCGACCCTTCCCCTGTTAAAGCACGATTGACAGTTAAACAACCAGGAAATGGATTTTTCCTCGAATATACAGCTTTTTCTGATCCAGTTGACATAGAACAGTAAAAAAAACATATCCAGTAAAACTTGTAAAGTTTCTAGCTTTTCAACCCCCACATTTTTTTGGGTGGACCACGGTTCTAGAATAGCGAATGACGTGGAAGTCTTTGTTTTCCAGTACTATTTCTTTTTCTTCAAACATGGTTTCGAATGGTGGGAAGAAGACATCGCCGTCCACCTTGCGTTGTACCCAGCTCAGAAACAAGTCATCACAACGGGGCAATGCTTCCGCATACACTTTTCCCCCTCCGCAGATGAATATTTTTTTGCCTTCCGTATATTTTTCCACTTCATCCAGGCTTTGAATGACCTGTACTTCCTCGCTCTCCCCCTTGATTTTCTCCCGGCGCGAACTCAAAACCAATGTCTTGCGCCCCGGCAGCGGCTTTCCGATCTCTTCCCAGGTCCGCCGTCCCATCACCAATACCCCTCCCATGGTCAGACGTTTAAACCAGCGGAAATCTTCCGGCAAGTACCATGGAATTTTCCCGTCTTTCCCAATAACCCGGTTTAATGACAGCGCCGCGACTGCTGTCCACCCCCCATTTTCATTGCGTTTCCCAGATTCCCCACTCATACGGCAATGGGCGCTTTAATTCCAGGGTGTGGTTCATAGTTCACCAATTCAAAATCTTCATAAACGAAATCAAAAATGTCTTTTTTCTCCGGATTGATCCGTAATTCCGGCAATTCTTTCGGCTCCCGACTCAACTGCTCTTCCACTTGCTTCCGATGATTCTGATAAATATGCACGTCCCCAAATGTGTGCACAAACTCCCCCACTTTTAACCCACAAACCTGCGCCACCATACGCGTCAGCAACGCATAACTCGCTATATTAAAGGGCACACCCAAAAATAAATCCGCACTCCTCTGATATAACTGACAGCTCAGTTCCCCCTTACTCACATAAAATTGAAATAACGCATGACACGGTGGCAGCGCCATCTCTTCCACTTCCGCCGGATTCCATGCACTGACGATATGCCGACGGCTATCCGGGTTCTTTTTGATCTGTTCCACCACATTCGCGATCTGATCCACTCGCTCCCCCTGCAATCCGCGCCAATCCCGCCATTGCGCACCATACACACGCCCTAAATCTCCCTTTTCGTCCGCCCATTCATCCCAGATACTCACCCCGTTTTCCTGCAAATATTTAATGTTCGTGTCCCCACGCAAAAACCACAACAACTCATGCAGAACCGATCGAAAATGAATCCGTTTTGTCGTCAGCAAAGGAAATTTTTCTCTTAAATCATACCGGCACTGTGCCCCGAACCAGGAAATGGTTCCGGTTCCGGTCCGGTCTCCCTTTTCATCTCCCTTCTCCAGAACCAACCTCAACAATTCCAGGTACGTTTTCATCTCATTCGCGCTTTCTGTCGGTTTTTAAAAAAATCTCCTGCCTACTCGTCTGTTTTTAAGACGAAACAGGACATCATTTCCCCATCCTAATCACACAATATCTCCCTCACCAACCAAAAAACGCCCAATCCCTTGCAGTAGTTTTACCCGTTTTTTCTTCTGCTGCGCTGCATGACGCTCGCACTCAGTCCTAACCCTAACAGAATCAATGCACTCGGTTCCGGAATGACATTCAGATACAAGGTCCCCTCTGTCCAATCCAGCGAGTAGTTGGCATGGGGAGTCCCAAGTACAAAATCCGTTGCACCATAACTCCCTGTTACCTGAAGCAAGGTGTACATTCCCTCCACGATTCCATTGTCCAGAATGTCCACCGTGTAAGTCGTATTACCCAACTGGTTGCCGGATACGTTCACCTGTGTGGCATCAAAAATTCCATTTAACTCAAAAACAAAATTCGAGGAGCTGGTCAAAGTCAAGTTTGTTACATTCAGAGCAACTCCGGAAGCGATATTCAAGGTATCGGTTCCTGCCCCATCTCCCAATGTCAGCGCCCCGCCGGCAAGTGCATTGTTATGTTCCACGCGCACAGTCCCGGCATTGACAGTTGTTCCATTGGTATAGGTATTGTCATTTGTTAAAACCAGCGTCCCTTCTCCTACCTTGGTTAGCCCGCCATCACTCGTTCCGGAAATCACACCACTTAATGTCAGTTGATCGGCATCCACGCCAACCGTCGCATCAATTCCACCTACTTCGCCCACATATGATCCTGTGCTGATATTTCCTTCCCAGGTGTTATTCCCGCTGATACTGCGTAAAGAGCCCGCTGCATCACGCCCTTTTCCACGGAAATCAAATGTCTTGTTGGAAATTGTCACATTATTCGCTAATTCCACAGCATCCAAATCGGAAGCTTTCGTTCCACCATTTAAAATTACTGCCGCATCTCCTTGTCCAAAAGCATTGTTATGCTCAGCACGAATCACCACCCCCACAGATCCTGAAGAGCCGATATACGTATCTCCCGTATAACTATTATTTCCTAACAAACGAATATGCT
This sequence comes from uncultured Chthoniobacterales bacterium, assembly GCA_934667795.1. Lineage (GTDB taxonomy): Bacteria > Verrucomicrobiota > Verrucomicrobiia > Chthoniobacterales > CAKUMP01 > CAKUMP01. The sequence goes on from CAKUMP010000134.1 coordinate 5,715, forward strand.
GATTCCCTCCATTGGAAGTGATGCGCAGGGTACGTGTTCCTCCTGTTTCACTAATGACTCCACTTAAGGAAAAAACATCGGGAGTAGTTGACCCTGCTCCAAGATTTATAATGGTACTTGTAGCGGCCAACACCACGTCATTCGTATAAGCAGCATTCGTGGTATTCGTTCCATACATGATCCAGCCACCCCCTGCTAATGTGATCGTATTATTATTCAGAGTATTGGCATTCAGTGAATAAACATGCCCACCACTTGCAAGAATCCCGCCTGTAAATGTGTTATTTCCATTTCTTAAAACCAGACGTCCACTGCCTTTTTTTTCAAATCCCTGGGTTCCTGCCAATACTGAATAAATAGTTAATGCAGTATGAGTACTCGAAGAAACAAGATCGAATAATGGACGATCATCTTCACTGTTGGTCGCTAATGTTAAAGTTCCTCCACTGCCAATCGTCCACAAAGAAGTGGTAGATCCCACTAAACCACTCGTTTGAATCGTTCCAATCGTGATAGGTTCTGAAAGCGTCAAAACCACCCCGGTAGTCCCCGTTAAAGTTGCTATTCGTCCCGCTCCATAAGCAATTTCTCTATCTACCCACCCATCCTGTTCGGCCCAGTCCCCCGCACCATTTGTAGCCAGCCATTCTCCGTCGTTTTCATTGATCTGTGCTTGAATCGATCCTGTAAAAAAACAAATCACTCCACAAGCAAGTATCCTCTTCCAGCAGTCTGACAAGTTTTGAATAGTAAGGTATTTCCCATTATCATTATTAGTCTTAAAAAGATTTTTATTAAAAAGCATCGTTCCAGGTAGTATTTTCAAAAAATTAAAATTATGCGGAAAAATCTACTCCTTTTCCTCTTTACACAATCCTCTTACCGTAAAGGCATCCTCCTTATTGTCAAATTGTAAAACCCCTGATCAAAAAAGGTGGGTGCAGGACAAAAAAGTTAAGAGTACGAGCGAAGTCTTTATTTTTTAGCTTGAACTATGTCTAGATTCTAGACAT
>CAKUMP010000135.1 GCA_934667795.1 uncultured Chthoniobacterales bacterium
CCCCTACTCCTTGCGGAACCAGATCCTAAGTCTGGCGCGTCTGCCAATTTCGCCACTCTGGTTTTCAGAAAGGAAGGGGTTATGATAGGTTATAAAGAAAAGAAATGCAACGAGAAATCAACAGAATGCGGAAAAGATTGAAAACGCTTGTCAAGGGGATGCAAAACCATACAAGATGAAAAAATGAAGGTGTTTTCTGTGCAAGAAACCGGAGTTGTGAAGGGGAGGAAGGAATAGAGAAAATGGAAAATTCTCCGATGAAGAAAGAGAAACGATACCTGGCCTTGATTGCTTGTTACCCACCTCAAAAGGAAGGGGAGAAAGAAGAGGAATGGGCAGGGAAAATCTATAAAGTGACCGCTATTGTGAAAGCGACAGGACCTAAAGAAGCGGTCAAAAAATTACGGGAAACTTTTCGTAAAGAATTTCTGGAAGGGGGGACGTTTCAAAGTGCTTTGGAGCCAGCGACACAAATGAGTTTGCTGAGTCTGGTGGATTTTGACGAAATGGAAGGCGATGCTCAGTTTGTGACGGTTGGCGGGGTGGTGATGGAACGGGATTCCGGGCAATACCATTTGAAATTAGGGGTGAATACGGACACCCCATCCGGGTTTATTCCAAATCGCAATCCTACTTGTATTTATGCGTCAAACACGCTGGAAGAAGAATATTCGGGCGCGATAGGCATAGAACCATTTGTGATTTTACCGGATATTGGCCGAGGGGGTGCCTCAGGCGAGGTGCGTTAAGACGTTCTGGAATTTGAATCCTGATGGTTGGAGTGGAAATGGAGAATCGGGCGGGGAAGCGGCGAGGAAATGGAATTTCGAACCCAGGTTGCCCGGATGTGTGAGCATGTGAAAGTGCTGTAAAAAAGCTTTGTTCTCGGGAGTTTGTGGGTCGGCTTCAATTGCCGGGAAGAGCGGTGTCGCGAGGCTGATCAGAAAATGATTTTGATCCGCAAATCCCAGTGGGGTCCATTGATGGTTTCGAAAGGTGGCAAGGAGGGAAGAAAATTCGACATGGGCGGTGAGATCACAGGATCCGAATGGAAGCGTAAAGGGATCGACCCTGCGATGCTGCTGGTAAGCAGTGAAGGTGCCTTCCATGCGATCAGGGTGGTAATAATCGGTTTTATTGAAACCATAATCGATGAGAAGAAGCATTCCATGCCGAAGGAGCGGGAGCAGCGATTTAAGAAAGGGCGTATCGTGAGTACGAAGTTCCGTCGTGGTGTTTACCGGGAGAGGAGGGATGCTGTTCAATAAATTTTGCAAAAATGCATAATGGGGATGTTGGGGATCTATCGGGCGAGTGGCCGGGAGCAGGCTGTTTTCCTGAAGTTGAAATCCAAGTTCATCCCAGTTCCCCAGGGTGGGCTGATGAATTCGCGTGACCGGGAGCGCATCAAAAAGTTCGTTTGCATAATAAACTCCGGTTAATCCAGAGCGCTCCGCAGGAGATTGAATCCATTCAATCGGACGTGAGATCGCTTGCAGCATTTGCTGTTGCTTGTCCTGGAAATGGGCAACCGGTTCGATGAGAAGTGGAAAAATAACAGAATAAAATTCCGGAAATTCCTCCTGACAGGATGTCAGAATATCCAGCATGAGTTGTCCATTATGCGCGCCTTGTTCAATGAGATGAAAATGGGTCGGACGCTCCAGTTGTTGCCATATCTCATGAAATTGATGCGCCAGCAGATGCCCAAAGGTTTTCCCCACCGAAACACTTGTGAAAAAATCTCCCGATTTGCCAATCTGTGCTTTATCTCCAGCATAATACCCATACAAAGGATGATAAAGCGCCGCCGACATAAAACGGTCAAACGAAAGAAACTCTTCCTGAGAAATATTTTCTTCCGTCAACGAAACAAGATGATGATAAACCTCTTTCTCAATACGCATTGCTCCACAGAATACACGAAGAACTACAGAGAACCACAGAAATATGCTTTCTGTGGTTGCTTGATCATTTGAAATATGAGATTTAGAATGGTTCTGTAAGGAATGAGGACATGGTAAATAGACGAAGGACAAAAAAGCGAATATGGCAGAGGTGGTGGATATGGCTGCCATTGTTGCTATTGGCGGGGGTAGGGGTGGTTGCCGGGGTTTGGGGGTGGAATATGTACCAGGAGTATGATGGAAGGGCGGCGGAGTTTGATTTGAGCAAGCTGGAGGAAATGGAGTCGGCTTCTTTGATTTATGATCGCAATGAAGTTTTGCTGGGGAGGATTTATATACGCAATCGGGATACGGTGTCGTTGGAGGAGTTCCCGGCGCATTTGCTGGAAGCGGTGGTTGCAGCGGAGGATAATCGGTTTTATCAACATGATGGGATTGATTATATCGGGATGTTGCGTGCGGCGATCAAGAACCAGCAAGCTGGGCGGATTACACAAGGGGCGAGTACTTTGACCATGCAGTTGGCACGGAATACGTTTGCTTTACGGGAAAGGTCGTATGAACGCAAACTGGTGGAAGCATTTTTATCCCGAAGGATTGAGGCTTATGCGAGTAAGAGCCAGATTATGGAGTGGTATTTGAATCGGGTTTACTATGGGGCGGGTTTGTATGGAGCGGAAGCGGCGGCGCAGGGATATTTTGGGAAATCGGCACGACATCTGACGTTGTCAGAGTCGGCGATGCTGGCGGGACTGCTCAAGAGTCCCAATAATTTATCCCCCTGGAAAAATCGACGGGCCGCGGTGAATGAACGGAATTTCGTTCTGGCACGAATGCTGGAATTGAAAATGATCAGCCAGGTGGAGTACGAAGCTGCAGTTGCAGAAGAATTAGATGTTAAAAACAGAAAAAACCTGTATTCCGAATCGTATGCGCTGGATTATATCCGTCAGCAGGTCATTGCGAAAATCGGTTATGAAAATGCATTGAAAGAAGGGTATCGGATTTATACGACGATTGATGCGCGACTACAGGATTTAGGGAAAGAAAAATTGCGGGAAAAATTGCGGGAAGTGGAGAAACGCGAGGGGTATGAGCATCAGACGTTAAGTGATTTTGAATTGCAATATTCCCGATATGAGCGGGAGGTGCGTGAGGGGATAAAGCCGGAGGATGCGCCTCCGCCGGTTCCAACGTATTTGCAGGGAGCGGTGGTGATGCTGGATAACACGACGGGAGGAGTGCGCGTAATGATCGGGGGACGAGATTTCGCGCACAGTGAATTTAATCGTGCCGTTTCAGCGAAACGTCCGGCAGGGACGGCTTTTAAACCGATCGTTTATGCTGCCGCTTGGGAAAAAGGGCTGTTTCCGGGCACTATTCTGGAAGATGGGCCCCTGGATAACCGACAGGTTATGATAGGTGGAACGACCGGAATCCTGGGAGAATGGGGGCCGGAGTTGGAGGAAAACCGGTTTGAAGGCGATATTACGGCGAAACATGCGTTGGTGCAGTCCAAAAATTCGGCATCGGTTCGTTTAGGCATGAAAACCGGTCTGGAAGATGTGATGACGATGGCAAAGCGTGCTGGAATCACTTCTACTCTGCGGGGCTACCCCTCCACATATCTGGGAGCCAGTGAAGTCAGTTTAATGGAAATGAGTCTGGCCTATACCATGATTCCCGAAGCGGGAGAGCGTCCGGCTGCCCCTTATGTGCTGGAACGGATTGTCGGGAAAGACGGTAAAGTGGTGTTTTCTTCGGAAGTGGAAAAACGACGAGTGGTTCGCGATTCGGTTGCGTATCAGTTACATTCCGCACTTTCAGAAGCATTGCAGACCGGAACTGCTTATAAGGCGCGGAGTGTGTATCGGTTAAGAAATTTCGATGCTGGGGGGAAGACCGGAACCGCATATGATTTCACCGATTTATGGTTTTTGGGGTATAGTAGTGAAATTACCTGTGGGGTATGGATGGGATTCGATACGCCGAAAACGATTTACCGGGGGGCATTCAGCAGTGAGGTCGTTTTGCCGGTCTGGACAGAAATCATGAATGCAGCAGCAGAGGTTTTTCCCCCCGGAAAACTGGAGCAGCCGAAGTCGGTTCAAATGATAGAAATCTGTTCGAGTTCGTCACAGTTGAGTTGTCCGGAATGTGTGAAAGCAGCCAGGCGACGGGATAGTGAATCCTTTGTGGCGCAGGTCCTGGCGGACTCGGTACAGAATCGTGGAGAAGTGTGCTGGTTTCATACCGGTGGAGTACGTCCGATTGCCCAGAACCTTCAGCCGGGACAATGGCCAAAGGCGATGATCGCAGTCGATCTGGAACAGGTGACCCCGGTTGCCATCTCCGCATCTGCGGTCATTGGCGATGTGGATCCATACGGCGCAGTGTCGGCAACAATTTCGGTTGAAACGGCTATTTCCAACAATGGAGAAGGCGTAGAAGTCCGTCGGGCAGAACCCGTGAAAACCTTCGACCTCCTCCTGGAAGGAAAATCCCTCGAAATGGAACCGCCAAAACCACTGGAGTTTTGACAGTGGACAGTTGACAGTTGACAGTTGACTCCTACGGATGCGGTGGCAAGGAATCGAACGGGTTAGTAGAAGCGGGCTGGTCGCTTTTCAGAATATGCTCCCAGAGACTTTCCGGCGTGGGATGGTCCTGATAAATCTGGTGCACGGCAAATTGGAAGTCGTTTTCGCTCCAGGCATCGAATTGAGGGAGAGATGCGGATAGCGTTTCAAAAAATGAACTGAGGGGGTGCTTTACCGGGAAAAGAAATTCCACATTGCCGGAATCACCAAAGATTTTGAAAGCAAGCTCACGCGTGGAGTGTGCAAGATGGTCGAAAAGGTGCCCGTCCTCCTGGGACTGAGCGCTGTGATGGAAATTCCAAAACGATGGGTAAATAGCAATATCGGGATTAAAGGAAAATAAAACAACCACCACCGGAATGTCATTTTTCAAAATGATACCCGCACGGATTTGTAAATCCGGTGCGGATTTGTAACGTGCGATATTCGCAGAAGTTTCACGGATCAGGATTTCGATATAGGGTCCCTCTTCATCCATGGCATACCCATAAATGAGCGTGCCTGTGGGCATCTCAGGCATGAATTGTGTAGGATCATTAGGATCTGGCTCCGAAGGGGGGGCAGATGAAAAATCAGGTGTGATCATAGTTTGAAAAAATGAAAAAATGACAAAGATTTATGAGAAACTTTTTAACCTCCGGCAACGACTTGAAGGATTTCTACCTGGTCGCCATTCTGGAGCATTGTTTCATCGAATTTGTGTTTGAAAAGCGTTTTGGTATTGACCTCAATGACAATCGAATTCGGATGAAGGTTGAGAGATTGCAGGAGGTCAGGAATAGAAATCGGGCAGGGGACTGCGTGTGGTTGCCCGTTAAGCACAATGGAAGTATTCATGGGCGTATTCATGATGCTTTGGCTTGAAGAATGGCTGTGTCCCAGTCTTTCCAGATAGGGTCGAGCCCGATAGATAATAAGAATTGAGCGATTTCTTCCGGAGACCGGGTATCCGCGATTTCGAATTGTTCTTCTGCGAGTGCACCCGGTTGAAGAGACTCCGGTTCCTGATGTTTTCCTTTTACCGTCAGGTGCAGGTCTTCATGTCCTTGATGGGTATAACCACCAGGCTCGGTATGGCTGCCAGCACTCATCATCGTGATCCCAAGTGGGGCAAGCGCATTGCGTAAGGCGGGCGTCTCGCGCGTGGAAAGAACGATTCCCACATTCGGGAAACAGAGTCGGGTGGCAATAATCAGTTGGACGAACTCACGGTCAGGAAGCGAATATTTCGGAGTAAATTCACCTGCTGCCGGACGCATGCGTGGAAAACTGACGGTAAGCTGGGACTTCCATGCGACGCGCTGGAGGAATTCGAGATGACGCGCGAGCGCCATGGCTTCATAACGCCATTCGTAAAGACCAAACAATGCACCGATACCGATGCGACGGAATCCGGCTTCGTGTGCTCGTTCGGGAGTATCAACTCGCCAGTCGAAATTTTTCTTTGGCCCCTGGACATGCAGGTCGGCATAGGTCTCGGGATGGTACGTTTCCTGGTAAACAATGACGCCTTCCGCCCCCGCCTGGATCAACGGGACGTATTCAGAAATTTTTAATGGCGCAACTTCAATAGAAACTGCCGGAATAATTGATGCCGCTTTTTCTACGCAGAATTCAAGATAGGAAGAAGAAATAAATTTCGGATGCTCGCCCGCGACAAGAAGCACATTGCGAAACCCTTGATCCCCCAGATACTGACACTCTTTAGACAATTGAAGCCCATCTAATGTCACACGCAAAATCGGATTGTCACGACTGAAACCACAATATTTACAGGTATTGATACATTCGTTACTCAGATAAAGAGGAGCAAAAAGTCGCATGGTTTGCCCAAAATTTCTGCGCGTCACACGAACCGCTTCCTGCGCGAGTGATTCGAGCTGTGCGTCATCACAGGGAGCCAGCAGAGAATGAAACTGCCGTAATAGAGGACTGGTGTAATCAGGATGTTTTTTTAATTCTTCAGAAAAGGACATGGTCGTGACCCTCTACCATACTTGCAAGTGGCAGAAAGTAAAGAGCCAGAAGCAATTTCAATTCGATCCGGGAACCCCGCTTTTTAGATAAATGTGTATTTAGACTTACAAATTATCACATGATAATGAAAATATTTTTAAATTTTATTGCA
>CAKUMP010000136.1 GCA_934667795.1 uncultured Chthoniobacterales bacterium
GGGAAGTTTGTGAAGACTTGTTTAAGGACTTTGCATATGGGGTAAAGCTTTTGAGAGGAAACAGCGCCTCTGTAGAGTTAAAATTCCCTGAAAATGCGGTAGAAAACCCGGATGGCTGGCTGAGTGAGCAGGTTTTACAGGTATATCGTCAGAATTCTGAAGGAGAACCGGAGAAAACTTTGCCGGGAGATGCATCCTGAACTTGCCGATTTTGAGATGGATCTATAAGGTAAGCGGAAATGTCGAGGTATTTAAAAATTTCCATCTTGATTGGGGTTGTTGTGGGAGCAGCCATTGCGGGGTTGCAGGCGTCAGGGATTTTTGGCGAAATTGATACGGGATTACGGGAGTTTTTTCGTTTTCGTCCGGAAATTGCAGCCATTCCGAACGGGATACATTATGCGTTTATCTTTTTATTAAGTTTCGGGATCGCATGGACGACCGTAGATATTTCTCGTCCGTTTTTGAAAGTGGTTGTTTTTGCGGGAGTGCTTTTACAGCTATTGAGTATTCTTTATGTAGGTGGATTATATGCGTTTTATTTATCTCCGGTGGGGAGTGGGTTAGCGGTTATTTGCAGTTTTGCTTTGGGAATGGTTTATGCCGGGACTGAAGCGGGAGCGCGAAAACGGGTGTTGAGAAGCATTTTAGGGTCGAGAGTTTCCGGAAAAGTATTTCATGGCTTGGTGGATAGCGATCATACGCTGGCATTGGAGGGGGAAAAAGGAAATGGGACCGTGATTTGTTGCCGGTTTTTTAATGAGTTTGAACTGCTTGAGCACTTGAATGCGGAAGAATACGTGGAAATGATCAATCATTGGCTGGAGGAAGTGACACGTACCCTGGTGGATGGTGGCGCGTATATTGAGAAATGCGATCATCATGGAGTGCGCGCCATGATGGGGCCTCCTTATACAGGAGATTCTCATCCGTTGGATGCCTCGCGACTGGCGCTGCAACTGGATCAAAACCTGCGAAACCTGAATCTGGATTTTGATTTAAAACTGCATCGGGGGGTGGATTATCGGATCGGGGTAGAATCGGGCGAACTGGTTTTAGGCGTATTTGGTTCTTTTTGTGAGGGGGGATTAGGGTATGCCGGAGAAGCCGTAGAAATAAGTGAACGTTTAACACGGATTGCGCCGCAATACGGGGTTCGGGTGTTGCTGGGGCCGGATATTTACGGGATGTTGAAACCGGAGGAAATGCTGACGCGTCCGATGGATCTGGTATTACTGGGGAGGGATCGGGTGGAAATTTATGAACCTCTCGGAGAGCCGGGCAATCTGGAAGAGGGCACGTGGGAAAAAAGAGAGCAATACTGGCAAGGGGTCGTGTTGTACCGGGAGAAAAAATGGGACGCTGCAAAAGAAATTTTCCAAAAACTGGCGAAAGCGAACGAGCATGATAAAGCCGTGCAGTATTATTTACGCTTGATAGAAAGAGAACGACATCAGGGAGAAACAGTGGAAAAGATGGATGTACGTAAGGCGGAGGTTGCGTGAAAAGGGTCGGCTATCCTGCACCAGTAGAGAGTTTGATCGGGGAATTAAAACGACTGCCCGGGATTGGTCCCCGCAGTGCAGAACGTATCGCATTGTGGATGATTCAAAATCGCAGTAGCCATCCTGAACGGTTGGAGCAGGCACTGCGAACTGCTATCGAACAGGTTCAAGCATGTGAAACATGTGGCTATTACTCTCTGGAAGCCCAATGTGAGATTTGTAAAGATAACGCACGAGGGGAGTTCGGGACCCTATGCGTCGTCGAACAACCCGAAGATATTTTATCACTGGAACGTGTCGGCATTATCCAGGGGCGGTATCATGCGCTGGGCGGGAAAATTTCTCCATTGGACCATCTGGGGCCGGAAGATTTGCGGATTGAAGGATTATTGCGCAGGCTGTCAGCAGAAAATGTGGAGGAGGTGATTCTTGCCCTGAGTGCGGATGTTGAAGGGGATGCAACATCGCATTATCTGGCGGATTTGATTCGTCCGCTAGGGGTGAAAATTTCGCGTATTGCGCAAGGATTGCCTGCAGGCGGTGGGTTGAATCATACCGACGAAGTGACATTGAGTCGCGCGATTTCTGGCCGGGTGCAGTTTTGATATCCGTAGGGGCGAATTGCGTTCGCCCAAAACAGGAACAAATTGCGTTCGCCCAAAACAGGGTAAGGGCGAATTGAATGCGCCCAAAACAGGAACGAATTGCGTTCGCCCAATTGGGGGTAAAACTGAAAAAATCGGCATAAAAGTACGTTTCTTTTTGCTTTTTGGGGCTGAAAAGATCATTTTTAAAGGATATGCAAGAATTGCTTGATGGAGTCCACCGTTTTGAGAGTGGAAAATTTGGAAAATTTGAGAGTTTGTTTCAACACTTAGCGGATGATGGCCAACATCCGCATACCCTGTTTATTGCCTGTTGTGATTCACGTGTTCTGGCGGAATTGATTACCCAGAGTCGGCCAGGAGATTTATTTGTGGTTAAAAACATTGGGAATATTGTCCCGGAGAACCAGGTTGGTGGACCGAATAGTACGGCTGCAGCGATTGAGTTTGCGGTCAATAAACTGGAAGTGAAAAATATCGTGGTTTGTGGTCATTCTCAATGTGGGGCGATGGAAGCACTCATGGCAGATGATTTTGAAGAATCCTGTAAAAAAGGCCACCTCGGAGAATGGATCCGGTTGGCTGAGCCGGTACGACAAACCATTCTGGAAAAATATTCTTATCTGGATACACCTGAAAAACGCTGTACGGCTGCAGGGGAGGAAAACGTTTTGTTTGGATTGGAAAATCTGGAAAGCTACGAATGTATTGCGCGCAGGCTGGCGGAAGGGAAAATGCATTTGTACGGATGGTTTTTCCATATCAAGCAGGTGAAGATGTACGCGTATAATCCGGAAAGCCGCCAGTTCGAACCCATCGTGGCACCAGGTGGAATCGATGCCGTCCCCGAAGTTATGCGATAATTTTATTCCTGCGAACGCCGAACCCAGCGGGACGCAGAAGCGACGCTCCATTGGTACTTTCGTGCATGTTCGCGGATCACAAATGGAAGATCTGTCGTGAAATCCAGTTCGAATGCCGGGCTTAGGATTTCCTGCAGTGCGTCCTGTGTAGTGACAGGGGAACCATTTCTATAAATTCCTCCAAGCCATTTTTCTTCCGGTGTGAATTGTTCCAGCCAGGTGAAAGGAGAGGTTAATAAAAGCTGGCCTCCTGGCTTTACAAGATTGGGGAGACGATTCAGGCAATGCCTGGGACTGGGCAGACGATCCAGCAAATTTGCCATGTGAACAACGTCATAAACAGGGAGGTCCAAAGAAAGGTTACAGGCATCTCCTGTCTGGAACCGGATGCTATCGGGAGTGATGTCCGGCGGGCGGGAAATGGTCGTTTTTTGAGTAATTTTCCCTTCCACCGGAAATGCAAATTGAAGACTGCCCTGTTGCAAAAGCGTGTTGGCTGCCTGGATAAATGTATGAGACAAATCTATGCCGGTCACCTGCTGGCAGTACCGCGCTAATTCAAATGTGGACCTCCCGACTGCACAGCCAAGATCCAGAGCCTGGGACACGTGGGGAAGACGTGTTTTGTCCAATAGCGCATTGACCGTGCGTATCGGAAAATCCAGCCCCTCCACAGGACCGGATTTCCAGGACAGGACTTCTTCCCGATTCCCGTAATGAAACAGGAGATACTGCGACAACAATTCGTCAGACTCGTAAAGGTTGCCAGATGACGGTGCTTTATTCATGAAATCCTACCGCATTTCGCATGTGCGCTGCCGGTTCGAAATTTTCGATCAGGATAATGGTTTCCCCATGACGCAACATCCGCGCTTGAGTGACATTGATTTCCGGAGTTTTATCCGGTGCGAACAAGATGTCATCATGTGTGGCATTTTGGGAAGACGTGAATTTATCGGGGGTTAAATGGCCTCCGAGATGATCGCTACGGCCGGTTGCGACATGGATGGTTCCAAGCACTTTTTCGTCCTGAATATCGCGCCCTGAAACGGGAAGCACCTGAGTTCCAAAACCGAGTTCTCCAAGTTCCCCGGTGACTGGATCCGAAACGAGCTTGGCATTATGGGCATCGACTGCTTCCTGGCTTCCACGCAGGAGTTCGGCTTTCTGGATTCGCCCGTCAGATACATGCATGAGGGCGAGTGTGCCATCTTCGTAACGCATCGGAAATTGTCCGCTTGCGCCCGTGGGGACGTAATAAATTTCTCCAGCAGGAAGGTTGGCAATATCGGGCCCATTGAGGCAGAGTCCATGCGATTTCTGTGCTTCCTGTTTTCCCAGATCAAGACGAAGTGTGTACGTTTTCTGATCGACGGTGAAGTCGATTTCGGCCCAGTCTGCTTGTGTCATGGACGCACGAAGGTTTTCGGCATTTCGGGAAACTTCGCGATAATCGACTGCAAGCCCCGAAGAAAGAATGATCGGGTTGAGGCCATGAAGCGTTGCCCCACGGAAATTATACTGCTTAGCAAAAACGGTCAGAGGAGCAGTCGCAGAATAAGTGGAAATACAAAGAATGAGATCGTAGTTAGGATAAACATCTTTGCTGAGGCTAATTTGTTTCCCTTCTGTGCTAAATGCCTCATCCGGTAAATCCAGGTTACTGCCCCCGGTAATTTTATAAGCAAAAAATTCTCCCCCCTGGAGCCCAAGCGCTTGCATGGTCGAATTCTTTAGCCCAAGATAAAACTCTTCATAAGCGTGCTTCTGAATCGTAAAAGAAGCGTCGTTTAAAAATTGAAAATCTTTAACCTCTGCCGGGTTTGGCAAATCAATAAGAATACAAATCCTCTCTCCTCCCTTGGGAGCAAAGACCGTGGTCAATAAATGAGACAGGTTAAAAGGAGGGAAATTTCTGGAACGAGCGGCACGAATGATAACATTTTCTTCTTTCATAAATTTATCGTAATAAATTTTTTTTGAAATTCCAGAGAGAATTTAAAGAATTTTGGACTATTGATTCTGGATTTTTGGTTTGGAAAGTCGTTCTCGCGGAACGGATGGGTCGGCGACATGGTTTCATGCAACCGGCTCGGGACAGCGTTGAGTTTTCACATGGTTGCGAAGTTCGGGGAGGTGCTGTGGGGTGACGGTTTTCGATGTTGCATTCCATTGGGGGGATTGCTGAGAGGGGAAACTGCCGGTTTCGAGGAAATTTTTCTGTATGGATTCCAGATGCGGGATGGTCCAGGCAGGAATATCCTGAGAGCGCAGAGAGGGAACGAGTGCACGCTCTGTTTCTGGAAGCAGGTAGATGTTTTTTGAAGAGAGGAAATTCAGGGCATTCCATTCCACAAAGGGCTTGGAATCGTAAAGTGTGGTGAGCGGACGCTCTTCTTTGCCCTGAAGATAAGCAAGATAATGACGAAAATTATTTTCCAGAATCGAATCGGGACGCGTCAGTGTGTGTGCTTCAATCCTGCCGTCATGAAAATGAATGGTAAAAGATTTATTGGGAAAAATGGTGACACGTGCTTTTTCGTGAAGAATTTCTTCGCAGAAATAGCTGCTTTCATCGGTTGCATGTGAGCAGGCAACCCGTAATTCAACCCCATCGGTGGTGGTTGCCGTCGCAAAAATGGTATCTGTGGATTCGATTGGATTAGCGCGATACAATTCTGTTTTTACTTCTTTGATTTCGCCCCAATGAAACAAGTCTTTAGTGCCGGCAAAGAAAAGGATGTTATGAATATGGTGCGACATGGCATTGCCAAAGCAGGAATCCAGGATGAGCTGGTCTCCAAGAAGCAGTTTTCCGGCCCAGTTTGCGCGATTAAAATACAGGTTGTCGCGCTGGGAAAGTCCATGAAAGGTGACGCGCTGGACAGGACCAAATTCGTCCAGACGTTTTTTCAGAGCATGACGCCAAGGCTCTACGATATAAGCGAAGCCGACTTGTGTTTTGAATTTCGCGCTTTTATCTCTTTCGATCATCGCCTGAAGTTCCTCGGGGTCCAGGGTAGGCGGTTTTTCCAGATAACAGGCAATATTGCGCGTCACCGCAGCTTCGTGCATGGCATTATGGAAGCCAATGGGGGTGGAAACGGTCAATAAATCCAGTTTTCCTTCATATTCTCGCAGCATTTCGTCAAAATCTTCAAAAACCTGTACCGCTCGCTGGGAAAAATGGAAGTTTTCGAGGACTTCCCCCAGAGATGAAACACGCGGGTCGCAAGTGGCCAGCAGTTTCACGATTCCTTCTTTTTCGAGTTGGTAGGCGACCCCATGATGGCTGCTTCCAAAACCTCCAATGCCGGCAATAGCGGTGCGAATAGGATTTACAGTAGGGCTCATGCGAAAACTCCAGAATGGTACATTCTTTCAAGGTGTGGGATGGAAGATTTAACGTCAAGTGGAATAGATCAAAGATGTTTCATTTTCAAATTGTACTTCCAGAGAATCTTGCAATTTTTATAAAAATTTTTCATGATGAAAAAATGAACGCCCGTACTCAGACTATCGATAAGACGAAAAAAAACTCCCAATCGTTTTCAGGATTTATTGGAAAAATAAAAATGGAAAGTAAAAGAGCATTTTTTAGAAGTGTTGGGGTGAGTTTAGGGGTCGTTTTTTTAATGACTGGTTGCCAGGATA
>CAKUMP010000137.1 GCA_934667795.1 uncultured Chthoniobacterales bacterium
CCCCGGTTTACCTTTACACCGGAAAAGCTCGAAAGAGACCCTTTAGAGTGTTTTTCTTTAAATTATTTTCAGAATGGAATGTTCCACGTGGAACAATTACCTTGTTGGATTACCCATACGACAGCAAAGACGCATGATATTATTCGAGGGAATCTGGATAAGTCTCCGATGTATAGTGGGATTATTGAAGGGATTGGACCGCGGTATTGCCCTTCTATTGAAGATAAGGTGGTACGTTTTGCTGAAAAAGAAACGCATCAGATATTTCTGGAACCGGAAGGGCGTCAGACAGAAGAGTACTACGTGAATGGAGTTTCCAGTTCTTTGCCATTTGAAGTGCAGTTAGCCTTTTTGCGTACGATCCCTGGATTGGAAAAAGCAGAGATTCTACGTCCGGGCTATGCGGTGGAATATGATTACTGTCCTCCGCAGCAATTATACGGAACACTGGAAACGAAGAAGATTGGAAATTTATATTTTGCGGGGCAGATTAATGGGACGAGTGGCTATGAAGAAGCTGCAGCGCAAGGTCTGGTAGCAGGAGCGAATGCCGGTTTAAAACTTGCGGGACGTGAGGAATGGCGTTTGGGTCGGGATGAGGCCTATATTGGGGTATTAATTGATGATTTAGTGACGAAAGGGATCATGGAGCCGTATCGGATGTTTACGAGTCGTGCAGAATACCGATTGTTATTGCGTCAGGATAATGCGGATTTACGTTTAACCGAAAAAGCCTATAAGGCTGGGCTGGTGAGTCAGGAGCGGATGGCTGAGGTTGAAAAGAAAAAAGAAGCGATGGAAGAAGCCTTGCAACGTTTGCAACAAACGCGTGTGGGAGACATTAAAGCTACCCAGTGGTTAAAACGTCCTGAAGGGACATGGAAAGAATTACCGGAACAGGTGTTAAAGGGGATTTCTGAAGAGGTATGGGAGGTGATTGGAACCGATATCAAGTACGAAGGATATATTCGTCGTCAGGAAGGAACTGTGGAAAAAGCGCGCAAGCAGGAAGAGAAAAGAATTCCTGAAAAGATTTGTTATGAGAATATCAAAGGGTTGCGATTGGAAGCACGGCAGAAACTGGATAAAATCCGTCCGGAAACATTAGGTCAGGCTGCGCGTATTAGCGGTATCACTCCTGCGGATATTTCACTGTTGACGGTATGGATTGAGCGCTAGAGCACTTTAGAACAATTTAAGTAAATAAATAAGAGATTGACCCTGGAAATGGGTAGATTAGTGTAGTTGAAATATGTGGAAAGGCAGATTTAAATCGGCGACAGCCAGTGCTGTTCAGGAATTCAGTGAATCCATTTCTTATGATTGGAGGCTTTACAAGCATGATATCCGTGGATCACTTGCGCATGCGCGGGCGTTATTGGAAGCGGGAATTTTAAATAACGAAGAATTAGAAGCGATTCAGCAGGGGTTAAAATCGATTGAAGCAGATATTGAAGCGGGAACATTTTTATTTTCGACAGAATTAGAAGATGTTCACATGAACATTGAGGCGGAATTGACCAAGCGGATTGGTGCGGCTGGCGCAAAATTGCATACTGCGCGGAGTCGGAATGATCAGGTGGCATTGGATGTGCGCTTGTATTTGCGAGATGTGCTGGATACGATTCGGGAAGCAGTGCAGGGGCTACAAAAAGAGTTGATTGCATTCGCCAGGAGGCATCCTGAGGCTGTTTTACCGGGTTATACGCATTTACAACGGGCACAGCCGGTTTATTTTGCCCATCATTTACTTGCGTATGTTGAAATGCTCGCTCGTGATGTCGGAAGGGTTGAAGATACGCGTAAACGATTGAATATCATGCCTTTAGGTTCTGGAGCAATTGCAGGTTCCACGATTTGTCTGAACCGGCAACTAGTGGCAGAACTGCTGGAATTTCCGGATGTGACACGAAATTCGATGGATGCGGTATCGGATCGGGACTTTATTTGTGAAACTTTGTCCACTTTAGCGGTATTAGGAATGCATTTGAGCCGGTTAAGTGAGGATATTATTTTGTGGGCATCTTCGGAATTCGGATTTTTGCAATTAAGTGACAGCTATACGACCGGTTCCAGTCTGATGCCGCAGAAAAAAAACCCGGATGTGGCGGAACTGACACGAGGTAAAACAGGAAGATTATATGGCAATCTGCTTTCGATTTTGACGACTCTGAAGGGGCTGCCAATGACCTATAATCGGGATTTGCAGGAAGATAAAGAGCCGCTTTTTGATTCGATTGACACGATTTTGCTGACACTAAATGTTTTCACCGGGATGATCTCGGAAGCGAAAGCGGTAGAATCCAGAATGGGAGCGGCTGCAGAAGATCCGATGTTGCTGGCGACCGACCTTGCAGATTATCTCGTATTGAAAAAAGTGCCATTTCGTCATGCGCATGAAGCGGTAGGAAAACTGACTGCGCTTTGTGTGGAGCGGGAAGTGACATTTCATCAACTAACGTTGTCAGATTATCAATCTGCTTCCGAAGCATTTGAAGAAGATGTGCATGAAGTGTTGCAAGTGAAGCGTGCATTACAGGCGCGGGATAATACCGGTGCTCCCGGGCCGTTACAAATTGCAAAACAATTAGAGTTCTGGGATGAGCAACTTCAGTAGATTTCCCACAATAGTGAAGGATGGAAATGGTTTTTCCACGATCCGGTATGAAGAACAGTATCACGATCCTTACACGCAAGTAAGTCGGGAGTATGTGCGTACGCCTGCACGCCCGGATGGACAGGAGTGGACAGTGGTTCATCGAAAAGCCGCAACGGTGGTCGCTCCCCTGACCGAGGATGGCAAGTTCGTGCTGGTTTGTCAGGATCGAATCCCGGTACGTCGTTCGCTTTGGGAATTTCCTGCAGGACAAATTGATCAGCAGGGCGAAACGACAGATAGCGTGATCAGGGAAACGGCTATTCGGGAATTGGCAGAAGAAACCGGATTTGGACAAATTGCTGAAGCAGAATTAATACCCCTGGGACACTTTTTTACCTCCCCCGGGTTTACAGATGAACATGCATTTTTATTTCTGGCTAAAGGCGTGAAAAAACTCGACCAGGGGATTCAGCCGGATTCTGCGGAGACTATTCATGAAGTCCGATTGATTTCGAGAGAAGAAGTCTGGCAATGGGTGCGAGAAGGAAAAATTTGTGATGCAAATACTCTGACTACGCTGGCGCGGTTGACGGCTTTTGGGTATTAAAAGGTTGTGAAAATGGACGAAAGAAGATTTTTTAAATTCCGCGAGGGGGAAAATGGGGAAATGGTGAAACCTTTCCTGGATCATCTGGAAGATTTGCGCTGGATGATTATTAAAATGGCAATCACACTGATTATTGCGATGATTGTCGCTTTCGGCTTTCGTATTCAATTAGTTCAAATTATTCAATGGCCATTGGATTCGATTGATCCTGATCTGGCGGGAAATCTTCAGGCTTTGGGAGTAGCTGATTCAATGACGATTTCGCTGCAATTGGCATTTTATGCCGGGATTGTGATTTCGTTTCCGTTTTTATTGTATTTTCTGGCAGGGTTTGTGATGCCTGCGTTGACAGAAAAAGAGAAACATGTGGTGATCCCTGCGGCGTTGGTAGGATTCGGACTATTTTTGATAGGCGTCTTTTTTAGTTATTTCCTGGTGTTGCCCCAGGCACTGGCATTCTTTTTTAAGGATGCAAGCAAGTTGAACTGGGTTCCGTCCTGGACCGTGCGGGAGTATTATTCTTTTGTCAGCCAGTTTACGATTGCGTTTGGGCTGTCATTTGAATTGCCTGTCGCCGTTTTAACATGCGTTAAATTAGGGTTTCTGGATGCAAAAAGATTAGGATTTTTCCGCCCTTATGCGTATGTCCTGATTTTGATTTTTGCAGCGGTGATTACACCCACTCAGGATATTGCAACGCTTTTATTAATGGGTGTCCCCATGATTTTTCTTTATGAAATCTGTGTAGTAATTGCTCATTTCATGAAGAAAAAATCTGACGAGGATGTTCATGAAATTGAATCTTCGGAATAACGGCCCCTATGAATTTAAACTGCCATAAGTCGTCCTAATAAACGTAGTTTGTTCAAACGAACATGATTAGAAAAGGTTAAATTTAACTACCCCCCAATTATGGGGGATAATAACATAATATTTTTTAATTTTCAACACTTTTCTAAAAAAGAAAGATTTGAAGTATGGGATTTCTTACTGCTTTGGTTCGAACGATGTGTGAGTTTCGCCATGCGAAGGTTGTTCGTACACCCTATTCGCTATGATCCAAAGCGGCGGAAACCGCCGCACTCCAAATACGTCCCATTCCATTTAGAAAGTAAGGGGCAAAGCCGTTATTATGTGAATAAAAATCCCTTATATGGAGTACGGAGCCCAGCACCGCTTTGCTTCGCTTTGAAAGGGACAAGTCAGGCGGGTTGTTGTTCCACTGAGGACAGCTTACTCGAGATGTGCGAGCAGGAGTTTTGTAAAATCTCTGGTAGATTGGGTGCCTCCGAGATCCCGGGTGCGGGTATCAGGATTTGCAAGCAGAACTTCGATACGGGTTTCGAGATGTTGTGCGGCTTCCTGAAGATTGGCTTTTTGATGACGCTCGCTGAGCCAGTGAAGCAACATGCAGGAAGAAAGAAGTAAAGACGTCGGATTGGCAATATTTTTTCCTGCAATATCCGGGGCCGAACCATGTTGTGCCTGTGCCATTCCGTGATGATCGCCTGCATTCAAAGATCCTCCAAGACCAAGTCCGCCGGACAGTTCCGCGGCTTCATCGGATAAAATATCTCCGAACATATTAGTGGTCACAATCACATCGAAGCGTTGAGGGTCGCGAATAAGAAGTGCGGTCATTGAATCTACCAGTTGTTCCTGGTATTCCACATGATGCTGGGTAGCCACTTCGCGGACTTCTTTTAAAAATACCGCTTCGCTCATTTGGAAAACGTTGGCTTTATGAACCGCAGTGACTTTTTTTCGACGTTTTAAAGCGTGTTGAACTGCGACTTCTGCGATTCGGCGGGAACAAAAACTGGTGATTCGGCGCATGGAAAGAACCATTCCTGGAACAGGACTGAATTCCCCTGTCCCCTCATGCATACTGCGTGCAGCATAAAACCCTTCCGTATTTTCTCGTACAATGAGGATATCCATCGGTGTTCTTCCCCAACTGGGAATCCCCGGACGGGATTTATTAGGACGTAAATTGGCATAGAGGTCCAGGCGCGAACGCATTTCCGCAGAAGGATTCAGGCCTCCCTCAGATTTAGGGGGATACTCTACCGTGGAAAGTGGTCCAAGAATAATTCCATCCGCATCGCGTGCGGCTTCAAATGCAGGTTCCGGAAGGGTTGTCCCTTCTTTTGCAAGGGTTTCCAGACCAATTGTCCAGGTGTCATATTTTAATCCTAAATCCCATTTTTTGTTTAATAAAGATATGACCGCGATGGTGGATTCCGTAATCTCCGGCCCAATTCCATCTCCTGGAAAAATTGCAAGTTTCATGATGGTTGAATATAGCCCAGAAATAAAAAATTGCCAGAGCGTTGAATTTTTAAACGTTCAGGAATGCCCACGCATGTTGGTTTCAAACAGCGTTTGTAATTGTTGAGGATTGGAAACTACAATGGATTTACGTTTGATCAAAAGGTATCCATGGTCGCGCAATTTGGCAAAAATTCGCGAGAGAGTTTCCTGACGGGTTCCCAGTTCACAGGCAAGAATCGCTTTGGTCATTCCAATTTGGATTTCCTGCGGGCTATCCGATAATGGCTGGGTACAACGACGCAGTAACCAGTGCAAAAGACGCGTCTCCGCATCTTTTAATTTTAAATTTTCAAGCGAGGTGACCAGGATTCGCAAATGCTGACTCATGGATGCCAGCATTCGTAACGCCAGACTGGTGTCCGCTTGCACCTGTTGTAAAAAATTTTGTTTTGGAACCAGGATGACTTCACTATCTTCCACTGCGCGTGCGTTGGCCGGGTAGCCTTCTTCACTGACAATCGCAGCTTCCGCAAGGGATTCTCCCGGACGAAATAAATGGATCACCTGCTCCCGTCCATCAGAAGCAACACGATGGACATTAATCATCCCCTTCCGGACAATATAAAATCCAATCGATGGCTGCTGTTCATAAAACAAGTACTCCCCCTTGGCAAATTTTTTGACATGTGAAAAATTGGCAATCTCCTGCAAATTGTCATCCGGCAGATTTGCAAAAATCGGTGCGTGGCGGAGAGAATGAATCAGCCCAACAGTCTTCAGGTTTTCACGCGAACTCATTTCGTTATCTTAGCATTTTTAACCACAGAGTACACAGGAAAACCACAGAATGGCGTCTTCGCCATAGCCTATCTAATATTATTCCAAATAAAATAGGCAATACACAGATGTTTTTAAGATTTTTAATTACTGCTGTCCAAAATTAAAATAAATTGAACAAGGAATCTTGAATTGACGGACATTTAAGGGCTGTTTAGAACAGATTTCATTTTCATACCCCCCTTAGTTCAAAACAGAAAGGTATCTGCGGTTAAAAAACAGGATAATTGATCCATAAATAAACGCCGATTTTTAATGGTTTTGGACAAGAGTGATT
>CAKUMP010000138.1 GCA_934667795.1 uncultured Chthoniobacterales bacterium
GTATAAACTCCGGGCAATAATTGAATGATACCTCCCGTTTTGCCTAAACGCTCAACTGCCTGACGTACCGTCGCAAACGGTTTTTCTTTCGTCCCCTCCGCAGCGTCATTTCCTTCTACCGATACATAGACGATCGTCTCATCCATCACAGGGGATTTCTCCGTACTGTCTTCCACACGCTCGCAGCTACACAGAAAAGGAATACTCACGCACAATAATAAAAAATGTATTTTAGTTTTCATAATAAGGATCAAAATAACGTCGCAGTTGCACTGCCATGCTCACCCCCTCGGGCGGTTGCGTAAATGTTTCCAGCGACAGGCACTCAATGTGACCATCATAAAACAGCGCATTGCCACCACCTTCATGCCGACTGAATGCCACCCGTGGCCACGCACTGGATGGCGGGGAATAATTTTG
The DNA here is from genome assembly GCA_934667795.1 of uncultured Chthoniobacterales bacterium. Lineage (GTDB taxonomy): Bacteria > Verrucomicrobiota > Verrucomicrobiia > Chthoniobacterales > CAKUMP01 > CAKUMP01. Next base: position 421 of record CAKUMP010000138.1, read on the forward strand.
ATTCCAACGCGAAACGGTGACATTTAAAACACTCGCCACCGGTGAGTCCGATATCCAGATTTTTTTCGATGGCCTGGCGATTTGCTGTATAACCGGTGGATAGACAAAGTAAGCACCAGCTGTTTCCGGCATGGCCATGAGCTCAGCCAGGTTTATCGAATTTTCTCCCTGTGCATAGCTGGGCGGAGCATAACTAACCGGTCTCCACGATGGATAAGTTAAATACGCTCCATTGGCTTCCTCAAGCGCGTTGGCCGGGCAGGTGAAAACAACCGGTTTCATAATTGGCTTCCCCGGTTCCCCCAGATTCATCCCTCCATTTTCCCATCGTGGTACTTCTACATACGGCGCAAGATGCCAAAACCATTGCCCGACTGCTGCTGCCGGTGCTTGCGGCGTTCCATTCGGGGTGGTGCTATAATAAAAATTTGGTAGCACTCCTTGATGATCCCCGGCAAATCGCGCACTCGCAATCCCGATCTGACGCAGGTTTGCTACACATTTTGTCTTTTGATTTCCACTCAGCACCCGAGAACTCACAGAAGTCAACAAGGCTATTAAGACAAGCGCAATGGCCATAACAACCAGAATTTCAACCATGGTAAAAGCAGTGTGTCTGCGGTAAACCCTTTTGCCTTTATCCGATTTCCATTCCGTCCTGTTCAATAAAGCATTCATGGTGCCAGAGGGCTTATTTCTATTTGATCCAACGAAAATAAAGCACGTTGCCCCGGATGATTTATCATGCTGAATGTTAAGTATCCTCCCACCACATTTTTGTCCGAATAAAACCTTAAATCCCCGGATTCATAACTTTCTCCACTCTGCAGGTTTTCAATCCGGACACGATAATTTCCTGCACCCGATATTGGTTCTATCCAGAGAGTGATTTGATAAATATGTCCAGGGACAATAGAAATATGCGTATCTATTAATTTCGCTTGATCCCATACGCACCAGTTTTTTGTACTTGCCTGGGAACGGATCTGCCAGGTTGCGGCTCCCTGTGTAGTGTGGGCAGCAAGTGCTGGCTTCGGTGCGTCAAAAATGGCAATGCGTTCTACATTCTCCCACTCACTATCCAGACGAAAAAGGAATGCGATCCGGTGTGCTCCATCATAACGGATTTCACCTTCTTCCGCATAAGCCCGTCGCAACGCGCCAGCCTTGCCCTTCTCTATGTCTTCATTATGGATCTGCACCTGCAAATAAGCACCATTGTCGCCCAGAGGGTTTTCCGTTAATACTTCCGGCGTAATACTCACCCCTCCATTTTTCCCCATACTCCAAACCGTACTCCACCCTTCTGCCGGCACGCCTTCCCAGTTGTCGATCCCTCTGGGTTCTTCCTCTTCCTGAAAATCTTCCACCACCGCTCCCATCCCCTGAAATATCAACAGAAAATGACATACGACCCCAACTACAATAAATCGAAAAGGAATCATCATAAAAGAACCTCCTGTTTTTTATCCGCTCACGTTTTTTATTTCCTGCGCAAAAATAACCACCCACATGCCCCCAGCCCCAAAAGTGAAAAACTTGTCGGCTCCGGAATCTGGGAAATAGAAAAGTTATCAAATGCAATGATTGCAGCATCATTTGCATCCATCGAAATCCGCGCTCCAAAATGATTCGCACTATTCCAGCGTGTCCCAAGGTCTCCAGACGTCGTCGTGGTACGAAATTGCAAGTCATTAATCACGACAGGCGTTTCTTCCCCTTCTAATAAAATGCTGATATTATAAAAAGAGTCCGTCGGAGTCGCCAGATTCGGAAATGCATCTATCTGGAAGGTGTAAACTTTTCCCGTTTCAATTTCCCAAGTAAGCTGCTCATAGCTGCTATCCCCATCTGCGAAGTTCCATCGCGTTCCCTGTGGTCGAGACTGAATATAAAACCCCCAGACAACGCCTGTCGTATTCCCTCCTAAATTCCCCGTTTTCGCCACCGCATCACTGGCTTCCATGGATATATAGAGCTGATCCGATGTTTGCCCCCATCCAGTCAGAGAGTCAAACCGGAGTTGAAACGAAACCGTATAGGCTTGCGTCAAATCTACTGCAGGGTTCTCGCCTGTTGTACTCGCCTGACGCGAAAACCCCGCCCGATTTCCACTCGTCCCCGCACTGCGTGCATACGAAAAAGAAAGATAATTCCCTCCCCCCGGCGATAATGGCGTATTCGATTTTACTTCCCCGGAAAAGGTTACATCGGATGCATTGGATGCGCCTGTCGTCCATCCCCCTGTCCATCCTGACCCGGCCGCTCCCGTCCATTGATCCACCCCCGTGGTCCCCGTCCCACCAGAAAAATTCGCTACCACTTGCGCATCCAAATTCCCTCCACTCCCTATCATAAACAGGGTACTCATACATACCAATCCAACTGCGGGGAACATTTTCTTTCTCATAAGTTAATCGATTTAACAAAGAAGCGAAAAACTGACAAGCAAAAAGTGTGATTCGGGACTTTTCACGCGCTAGAAAAAGATAACGGAAATCCCCCCACCGCATCAAAACAACGTTACCTCCGCCCGGATAATGCTGGCTACCCTCCTGCTAAAAGACATTCAGGACATGGAAACTACTTGTTTCTGGATGGACACGTGGAAGCATTCCTAGCTGCAGATGTAAAAGAAAATCAAATGCATCTATTCAAGAAAAATTGAGCTTCAATTTTTTGAATATTTGAATGGCTCTGACATGTCAGAGATTCTTCTCCCCACACGGGAAGAATTTGGAGTGCGGGGCTCTGCACCGCTTTGGATCGAATGACGGATGAGTTTCGCCATGCGAAGGTTATTCGTACATCCCATTCGCGATGATCCAAAACAGCGAAAATCGCCGCCCGGCAAAGAGTCTGCCGACGGGGACGTCGGCGTCCCAGGGCAACACCCCATAAACGCTAACTTGTTTTTTTGATCCGCAGATTGACGCAGAATAGTGCGAAGCGAAATAGCCTGTCTAATATTCTTATCGAACCAAAACAGGCATTAACACAGATTTTTAAGAGAATTTTAATTTCTGAATTAAAAAATTTCCAATCTTCAATAATTTTAGTCTTATATCTTTTTGTAAACCTGGCGTCCTTGCGTGAAACTTTTCCAGGACGCCTCACCACTTTGGTTCGAACGATGATGGAGTTGGAATACGCAAAATGATTCCCCATATCTCCTTCATATTAGAGCAATTTAAGTTTTCTTTCCGTTGATTCAGTAAAACGCTTAACTTTAGAGTTGAAAAAAATGCCTTCCATGAAAGGATAACAAGAACATTATTTTCTGACGCAGATCGATTTTTCCTAAAAGCAGTTATATCCTTTATGAAAACAAAAACTCCGGAAATTGAATACATTGCAGATGCAGAAGTAGATGCGCAAATGGATGCGGCATTACGGCTTTTACTTTCCAGCAGTTTTACGGAAGAACGTGATGCTTTTTTTAAAGAGCGTCGTTATTATAAAGAATACCCTCATCATCGCTGGTTTATCCGGGATGAACAGCAGGCTCTTATTGCACATGTCGCTGTTCATGAAAAACACGTTCTGCGGGAAAATGAAACTTTTCGCTTTGGAGGCATTTCTGAAGTCTGCGTCCACCCGAATACTCGTGGATGTGGCTATGTCAAAAAATTACTAAACGAAGTGCATACATGGTTAAGAAGCCGGAATTTCCCCTATGCCATTCTTTTTGGCAAAACAGAATATTACGGATCCTCCGGTTACGCCCCCGTTTCCAACCTGTACCTGGAAACCGAAATCGATGAAAATATCGTTCAACACTATCCCGAAAATTGTCTGGTAGCTTCCCTCGGACATCAGCCATGGCCAAAAGAAAACGTGTTTCTTCCAGGGCCCACCTTTTAGGGGTGTATGAAAGAAAGTCCGATATAATTTCTACTAAAAAAAACTTGCAAAAATAAGTTAAGCGCTTAATCTTAGTATTCTATGAATACTAATTCTCGTATTTCGCTAGGAGCACTTGCGGTCGCAGGTCTGATGTTAACAGCGCATCCGTGTATAAGTGAAGTTCTCGTATCTTATGAATTTACATCTAACACATTAGCACCGGATGAGGCATATCCTTCCCTGATAACTGCCAGCAACATATCTGCAGGAAGTGGTTTAACTTTATTTGAATCTACGACCACAAATTCGCGTGGATTTCCGGATACCATGTTTGATGGAGGAAATGATGGTGTGCTTCAAGTAAGATCTGGAGGTTCTCCGAATATTAATGAAGCAATCACGGGCAATCAATATATGGAACTCTCCATTAATGTTGCGGAAGGATCTCTGCTTCATTTTAGCAATATTACTTTCAATGCAGCATCAACTGGGGCTTCCCAACCACGCATTTTTTCACTATATGCTGATTCAGGAAGTGGCTTTTCTTATTTAGGAGAAAGTGGAGGGTTAACAGCCAGTTCCGTTACTTCCACTAATATTGATTTAAGTACTCTTTCAGCAATTACGGCACCTGTTGTCTTTCGGTTTTATGTCGTTGATGGCACGCTTCCACCTTCTACACGAACCTTAGGAATGGATGACATCATCTTTTATGGTTCTGTCACCGCTATTCCCGAGCCCACTAGTATTGCGTTGGTCTGTCTGGGGTTAATGTCACTCAATTTCTATACACGTAAAAAATCTCTTTAGTGAAAAGAATAACCATTGCCCATTCTTCCTTGATTTTTCAATCGCCAACATTCCAGTCAATAATGGGTGAAGTATAGATACTTCCGTCAGGAAACTCAGAAACAGCTTTTATCTGATAAGATTTTCCTGGCAAAAGATCGGGTAATAGAATCCACGCTTGATGAAGTTTTCCTGGTTGGAACTGACGCTGCCATTGAGAGTCTCCGGTAACGCGATACAAAACCGAATGCACCGCAGGCTCCTTTATTTTCCATGTTATGCGGACATGATTTTTGACTGTATTTAAAACCTCAATCCCACTCCAGTTACTTATAGATATTTCTTCTGGCAGTAAACGTTCTTCATATTGAACCATCGGTAAATCATCTCCCATCTCCGTATCAATTAAACGGTTGTTCCAATGACGTTCCATGCTATTTGTTTCCAGTAAATTTTTTACAAAAGGAGCTTCATTTGCATCACTGCTCAAAAACGAAAGAGCACCATCCGTACAAACACTTAAAAAACGGTTCGCGCTATTCACAGAATCTTCCCACCAGATTTGTTTGTCTTTTCCATCCAGTCTGATTTCCACGCCCTCCGCTCCTGGCTGAGAAATTGTTTTAAAGCGCATCTTTTCCTCATTTAACATAGAGTCCACCCGCATAAGCGTAACAAAGCGCGCCACATCTTCCGCCATTTTAGTAGCGGATAACAAAAACCCGGACTCACGATGGGAATCAACATGATATTGTTGAACCTCCGCTTTCGTATCATTTAAAAAGGCCAGCGAAACTTTTGATTTATCGCCATAAATCAAAGAAGTATTGTTTTGTACATTCGGGCGTATCTTGCCTGTATGGGTTTGCCAGGATGCCGAGAATTTTTTTGATGATAGCACATCATCTATTAAAAGAATCCAATTGGGTTTTAAGAACAACACACGTCGAGCAACCCTTATATTTCCATTATCCCAGCCTAAATGATCAATTTCCAGATAGTCCCATTTATGAGAAGAATACCAGTTGCGTAAAGAGCCACTTTCTCGTGTAAAAACAGCATCTTTTATCAATACCATATTTGCCAGTTTAGGGGTACGTCGATATCCATCTGGATAGCCATGTTCATACCCCTTTTGTCCCAGCAATTTCCCCATCAATGCTTCACCTCCTCGCCAAAGATTAAAACCAAGCGTTTCATAACCAGAATGATAAACGTTTTCAGACGTTTTATAAGTAAGGGCAAAAACGATAGATTCAGGGTCCCATCCGGAACGCATAATAACCCATCCTGTCTCAGGCAGAATCATTGACGTATTAATCGGTGCAACAGGTTTTAACTCCTCGAATTTTTTCAATAACTCTTTGGAATCTTCAGGGTGAAGCATATGTGCCAAAGCATCCAAACGATTTTTCGAAGTGGAGCCTTGCCAGTATTTAAAACGTCCATCAAGAAAAGCTAAAGCCGCCCAGGCACAACG
>CAKUMP010000139.1 GCA_934667795.1 uncultured Chthoniobacterales bacterium
GTGCTGTCGCCGGTAATCGTCGTTGTTCCGGTATCAAATCTCAATCCGCCTGCCGAAAGATTGGTGACTGCGGAAATATCTCCTGCAGGGCCGCGGAAAATGGCTATATTTGTATTAGTGGCTCCGGCTGTCCAGGGTGTATCGCCTGTAGGTGCTGCAGAATTCGTACTCCAATGCGAAGTGCTAGTATCCCAATCAGCACCAGAAGAAGGGATCCAGTAAAGATCATCCGCATGAAGAGATATAGAAGTTAAAAGCAAAGTGCTCAAGATGCTGGGGAATTTCATTTGTTTTACAAGGTTGGTTATAATGGAGGGTGTTTTCATAATGTTTTTCAGTAGATAGGAGTTTTGATTTAATAGAAAAAGACAATTAATGTCTTTTTAGGGGGTGTATGTTTTTTATAAACCTTTCATTGCGTCCGCAATTTCTTCTTCTGAGAGTGCGTGATCAAAAATTTTTACATTATCCAGTCCACCGCCGAACCCTGCGGAACCCGAGCCTGCGCCAAGAAGTATAGAACTTCTCCCTTGAAAAAGATTCACGGCAGACTTTGACTGCAATACACCATCCACATAAAACTTGAATGACTCTTCTTCACCGGGTTCATAAGTATAGGCAACTTGATACCAGCGATCGACGGTGGCCGGAAATGTAAAAGCAGAAAATATATTTAAGTATTCTTTATTGTCTTTGCGCAAAGAATAACCGAAATAAGCTAATCCTTGATCTGTCCGCATCACACTTAAACGAATCACTGAAGGCCCGAGAGCAGTGAAATATCGCACCGCTCCTGTCTCCGCAGGGAGAAAGCCGGGCTTTACCCACATCATGACGGAGTGAGGCTGATTGATATCTACCCCATGCAAAGATGTATATTCTCCATTTAAGTCGCGAATGGAATCATCAAAAGAACAATACCCGCTTTCATCATAAGCACCGCCTTCTTTCCATTCTCCTTTGAGATTGCCTGATGGGAGTGGATTGAGTCCATGTTCATCTGCACCCAGCTCTTTATCGTCGGTGGGTTTGTCAAAACGATAAAAACTGATTTCACTTCCATAGATGGAAAAATTGCCGCATAATAAGAAGATAGACACCGTTGCCAGCAAGTGAATTGCTCGGGGATAAGGATATCTGGTTTTGATGGGGGTAAATATTTTTTTCATAAGACTAATTTCCTTCTGTGATTTTGAAGATGTTGACATCATCGATATAGATTTGTTGTCGGGGATCAAAATCTCCCAATGGGGTGAGCAGGTTGAGGGAAATGGAAAACTGCAAGGTTTTAGCTTTTTCATTTTCCGGGAGCGTAAAGCTGCGTGCGGGGATATTCCAGGCATCGGGTTTGGTGGTGAAAGATTCAGAAGGCAGGGATTGGGATAACTCCTTCCCGTCCTGATCCAGCGCTTTGAGCGTAATCGTACCAGTTGTTGGAGGGACCCCTTTAGGTGCATAAACAGCAAGTTCTGCATAATACTTTCCGGGTTGGTAGGGGATTTCTCTGGTGATGGTTGCAGGGCTATGAACTTCCGCCTTTCCTGGAGTTCGAGTCGCGGAGATGAGCAGGGAGAGTGAACCGCTTTGAGCGAATGCATCAGAAAAAGAAATGGGGCCTTGCTCGGATTCTCCTTTATCGCTGAAGGGATAATCGGAAGGAAATGGACGTTTGCTGAAATCAAGTTTCCAGTCTTTTTCTTTATCTTCAAAAGAACCATTTTCCCAAAGAGGTTTGGCAGAACCGGCTGCTGCACTTAATATAGCACTGACCGTGCCCTTGGTGTCACTGCTGGGGTGGTTCAAATATTTCTCCATTTCCGCTTTTACCATTGGACTTTTGCTGGCCCATGGTTTCAGTTGCCAGAGCAATGCAGTGCCGTCGAAGTCCAGTTTTTCCAGTCTTCTTTGCACGGTTCTGCTCATAGAGGATTGATTGACATAGGCAGGGGTTCCAAAAAAGGGATGATAATGGTGATGCGGAAGAGTTTCCCAGTTTTCTAAAGTTTCTCTGAAGGTTTGCGCAACACTGATGGTGTTTGCTGCTTCTTTTAACGCATCTACTGCATCTTGTTCAGAAGCGATTTCTTTGCGTTTCTGGTGTTCTGCCTGGTAAAGCACGACACTGGGACGGTACCATTCGTCCCACATATTTTTGAGCAAGGTAGCGCGAATTTTTTGTTGCTCATTTCCAGCTAACGCGCAGACCTCTTCCAATAATTTGTCACATTGAAGCAGGGTGTCATTTGAAATGAGATTGAGATAACTGGAATGATAGAAGGACAAATAAGGTCCTTTCCCGTGCCACCAATCAGAATTCAAAATGTCTTTCGTCCAGAATTTTTCCCAGATTTCGTAATAGGCTTTAAGTTTGGGTGCAGCATCTTCCCCAACGGCTGCTTCATACCATTGATTTAAAAGCGCATCCACATCGGCATCGGGGTTCCATAACAAGCGCGCCATAAGCCATGGCTTGGGACCTTCTCCCCAGTTAGGATACAGTTCTGCTGCATAAAAACGGACATGATGTTCGATTGCCCATTGTAAATATTCCTGCATCAAATGTGGCCAGAGGCGAGGAACCAGATAACTGGCGCCATAAATGTAATCATACCAGCCAATTTCTTTTGATATTTTCCTCCACTCCAAAGTCCTCTGTTGATCCGCTTCGCGCAACGCGGGATCAATCCATCGAAGACGTTCCTGCGTGAGGTATGGGACAATGTTTTCATGAACGCCAATCTCAGGAGACGGCGGATCTGTGATTTCCCGGTATGCCAGCGTTCCAAACCATTTGTCTTGATAGCCACGAGCAATAACATTTCTCACGACGTCATTGGCCCAAAGAAAATAGTCATTGGAAGCATCCAGATACCCCATGGAATTTTTTTTGTCCGGACGACGCGCCAGAGATTTTTCACCTTGATCGAAATTGGCATTTCCATCGTTTAGGCCAAGCGGATAGGTGTCATCTGATGGGTTTTCTTTGAAATAGCTATCAATTCTGTCTGCGGCGGCTTCGACAATTCCTGGCGCTGTAAAGTTCGGTTGCCAGAGGTAATGTGCACGGTCGCCGGGAAAACGTGGAGCAGGGGGAGGTATCAGACGTTTCCCGTCTATAAGCGGATAGAACTCAGGATTGGATTCTCCAAAAGTTGTCACAGGGAAAAGTTGTCTCATGCCATGTGAACTACTGGCACGTCTGCGAAGGCGGTTATATTGCGCCCATATCCCCGCCTCATCGAATGCTTCGTTCAGAGGAGAAATTCCTCTGGACAGAAATGCTGGTTCGTCCCGATGTTTTCCCAACGGAACGGAAAGGTTTTCATGATGCGGAATATATTCCCCTATGGCACCAGGCATTAGCCAGATGATCCCGAGATAGCGCTCCAGAAAGTCATAAACTCCATACTCTACCCCCCAATCGCTTCCTCCCAATATATAAAAATTCCCCAGCTTGGTATGCCAGTGAATGAATCCATCCACATCCAGCGTTTCGAGTTCGACGGTTTCAGGCTTGATGGTAGGGTTTAACCCGACATGAATACAGGGTCCTGGCGTCGGTGCGAGTGAAAGTGGTAACCGTGTGTTGGTGCTTTTTTCAATATAAAGCTGCAGCGTTTTTGCCGCTTGTTTTACTTGCTCGCTGGCATGACGATCGATCACAATGGCTGCGAATGGTTGTCCGTCCTTGACCAGATGCATTTCTTTTTTGGGCGGCTTTTCTTCCGCCAGTCCTGCATTGGTAGTGAAAAGCAAGGCGAACCCAACGCTCAACAGGTGAGAAAATTTCATGATACTTATTGCTTTCTTTTGCGAGAATTCCGAACACTCATAACATGTCCTATTCCTGCGAGAAGTAAGAGAGAAACTCCTGCTTCAGGGATTGGGCGAATTTCATAACCAAATACATTATTTACTAACTGCGCCCCCTGGCCGTACCCCGCAAAATGAATGGAATCAAGAAACCCCTGCGATAATAAAGATGCTGTTTGCAGTTGATCCACTCCATCACTCCAGTTGGAAATCTGAAGCAACCCGTTATTGTATATCCCTTCATCCACGCTGAAAAGTACACCACCTGAAACATTGCCAAAATCTAAGGTGGTATTCGAAAGAAGTGTTACGGTGGAAAGCGTAAATGTTAACTGAGCGGTGTCTTCAGAAGAAAATGATAACCCTCCTCCGTTAAGTGTCAGGTTGCTGGAGGACACAATTTGTCCGCTGCTTTTTACCAGTACATTTCCATTTTCAATCGATAAATCTCCATTGATGGAAATAACATCTGCACTCTTTGCAAGTTCCAGAACACCACTTTTCACAGTGGTAGTTCCACTGCGAGTGTTGGCGTCACTCCCGGAAAATGTCAGCGTCCCTGACCCCTCTTTGATGATACTTCCAGCTTCGCTAATGACGCCAGTAAAGTTGGAGGTTTCATTGTTGATAATTGTCAGCGTTTTATTTTCTGCAACTTTCACTGAGCCATTTCCACTTAGTCCGGCGATGGTTTGGGTTCCAATAGAAAAAGTAGCACCAAAGGCAACGTTTACTTTGGTAGCAAAGGGAAGAAGGTTATCAATCGTATGTGAATTAAGCGTTCCTGCATTAATATGCGTGTCACCGACATAAGATTTTTGAAGGGAGTTTCCACTATAATTCAAATTGAGTGTTCCTGTTCCCTCTTTGATCAATCCTTGGGTGCTATAAACATTAGCATTTAACAACAATATTCCTTGATCAACCGTGATGACTCCTGATGTGAGCGTAAGTAACAGTGTGTTTCCTGCATTAAGAGCTAACTGTTTGGAGCCGGATTTGGTGAGTGAGTTTGCAGTGATATTTGATCCATACAATCGAAAGGCAAAGCTGCTTGCGGTGGTACTTCCTTCTTGATAGAATTCGGCATCATTCCCCTGAACCCAGAGATTTTTTTCTAATGCTCCTTTTGTATTTTCCCAAAAAAGAGAAGACTCGAATGTATTCCAGTCTGTGCCTGCTGGGGATACGTTATTAATGTATTGCGTGTCTGCGTACAGGCTTACAGAACTGGCTAATAGAATGCCGGTTATACTGGCCGTTAAACGGCTGGTTGTATTGCGGTGGATGAATTTTAATGGGAGTAATAAATGAGGGGACATACGCTTTATAAGGTTATGGGTTACATAAGGGAGGATTTATAAATTTATAATGAAGAATCCAGAACGATTTTGTGTTTGTTTTTAAATGCTGCAATCTTGCCGGTTTCGCCATTCATTCGACGATCCAGTACCGAAAGCAATTGTTCCGCAATGTAGCGAGGGGAAATTTCATAGCGAATAATGGGGAAACCATAATGAAATCGCACATCTTCGTTTCCTGCACAGAAAACCCGTAAGTCGCATGGTACAGAATATCCGGCTTGGAGTAACGCTGGCGCAACTGAACGCAGGGCGATATCATCAGTGAAAATAACCCCGTCCGGCGCTTTCTTGCCCGGCTTTTTCCAGGAACGAATGATTTTCGAAAATGTTCTGAAAAGCTGTTGTTCCATGACATATCCTTGCGTATGGATATATTCCACATGAATGGAAACCGGCGGAAGACCCATTTGACAGGCCATGTCCATGACCGCATCGACACCTGCAGGCAGAGGATGCGATTTCCAGGGAGTCGCAAAATAAAACAGATTTCGACTCCCGGTTTGCATTAAACTTTTCACCGCTTTTGTGGCAAAATTGACAGGATCCCCCTTGATGGCAGAGTCGGGATGTCCGGATTCTACGATGACGTGTGGAAGTTCTCCCATGGATTCATGAGGAATGATGGAAGCATTTCCGGGTGAAATTTCAATCACTCCGCTGAATGGCTTGTGCTGGTGATCCGCAATTAACTTTTGTTCGTTTCTGTCACAAACCGCAGGAGAAAACATCTCCCGGTTCAACTTGTCATAATAACGTAAATTCCATTTCCGATCAGTCGCTTCCGATTCAAAACGACTTGCCAGCGCCCGATAATAATGTGCCGATTCCACAGAAAGGCTGTCCCCAAACAATAAAGCAATGTTTGCCTGGGCTTGCGATGTTTTTAAAACAAAACTGCCTAACCCGTGTTTCCGCGTGATCAATCCTTGCTTCACCAGTAATTCCATCCCCTGACGCACCGTCATCACCGAAACCTTGTTCTGCTCCGCTAACACTTTCTCCGTAGGCAATTTCTCCCCAACTGCATATTCCCCCTTCAGAATCTTCTCCTGAAGAGATTGCGCTACCGCTACATATTTTGAAACCGTAAAACCTGTCATGGGAGTCGTTTTTTTGAAAAAAGAAAGATAACAAGTCATATAGTCCTCTAGATGACTAAGTGTGTCAAGAAAAAGTTTTTCCGGGGATACCGGCGTCCTGAGAAACTTATTTCAGGTAAAGAA
>CAKUMP010000140.1 GCA_934667795.1 uncultured Chthoniobacterales bacterium
ACTCAGCATCATCGCAAATAATCTGGCCAGTATTTATGGAGGCAGTAATAACCACAGATAAAGCAGCTTTCTTGAACCCTTATTCTTAGCATCTTATGTCCATTATCAACTACGCCCGCAAAGAAATTCAGTTTAAAGTTGTTTACTACGGTCCCGCACTCTGCGGAAAAACGACCAACCTTCAGTATATTCACAGCAAAATCGATAATAACCATCGTGGCGATCTGGTGTCGCTTGCAACTGCCAGCGATCGTACCCTCTTCTTCGACTTTCTCCCGGTAAATGCCGTGGTCATTAAAGGGTTCTCTACGAAATTCCAGCTCTATACCGTTCCGGGTCAGGTGATTTATAATGCGACCCGACAACTCGTCCTCCGAAGCGTGGACGGAATCGTCTTCGTCGTCGATTCCCAATGGGATAAAATGGAAGAAAATGTGGAATCTTTCCAAAACCTTCAGGAAAACCTCGAAAAACAAAATATGTCGCTCGATGAAATCCCCTATGTCGTTCAGTATAACAAACGCGATCTGGACGGGATCGCTCCCCTGAATTACCTGGAATTCCTTTTCAATAACCGCAAAAAACGGGTCCAATCGTTCGAAGCCGTCGGTTCTACAGGACAAAACGTTTTTGCTACGCTAAATGCGGTATCCCAACTTTTGCTGCATAAATTCTCAAAAGATAATGATGCCGCCTCTCGTCCAGTTGTTCCAACCCCCTAATACTTTATAAATTTTATAATTTTCATAATTTTTATAGCTAATAAATACCCATACATACATTATAACCAGGAAAGTTGAAATTCCTATGGAGTCTATCCCATCCCTAAGTATTGAAGATGTCGCGAATATTGACGCGATTTTACAGAAATTCATCGAGAAATCGGAATCTGCCCTTGCGGTAGTTGTTGATAAAGGTGGCAACGTGATCAGCCAGTACGGTGATCTCGATGTGCTGGATATCACGATTATCGCCGCACTTGCGGCAGGTTCCTTTGCGGCGACCAAGGAATTGGCGCGACGTATCGGTGAGGTCGAGTTTAACGCGCTGTATCACCAGGGCGACGGCAGTCACATTTTTATGTCATCTATCGATGAGGATACGATCATGATCACCGTCTTTAATACCTCGACCACGATTGGGCTGGTGCGTCACTATTCCGGGGACGCATCCAAACAGTTGGCGACATTCCTTGAAGCCTTGCGGGGACGTCCGGCACAGGCGTTCAATTTTTCCATGGGCGAAGATGACAACAATGCCATTTTCGAAGAAAACCGGTAAATTTCCCCTTTTTTTCTAAGGAAAAAGCATTTCAAATGATGCCACCACTTGCACGGCATCCCCTGATACCGTATAAAATAACGTCATGTTAGATTTTATGCAAAAAGGGGGGCCGCTCATGTGGCTGTTGTTAGGCTGCAGTATCCTCGCTCTCATGGTGCTCTTTGAGCGCCTGTTCTATTTCCATCGCTCGTCTATTAATGTGAGCGAATTCCTTCAAGGACTTGCTAACCTGATCCGTAAAGGGAATTTTTCTGAAGCTCTCCATGAATGCGCAGGGACACCCGGGCCGGTGGCACGCGTGATTCATACCGCGATCATTAATCATAATGAACCGTTGCAGGAACTTCGCCATATTGTCCAGGAAGCCGGGCAACTCGAAATCCCAAAGCTGGAACGCAAACTGCGCATCCTCTCGACGATTTCAATCGCAGCTCCCCTCATCGGGTTCCTGGGAACTGTGACAGGGATGATTGAAATTTTCAGTCAGTTGACTGCCCAGAGTGGTTACACTTCCGCAACCGATCTTTCCGAAGGGTTTTATACGTGTCTGCTGACGACTGCAGGCGGGATTGTGGTCGCGATCACGGCTTATGTCGCTTATAATTACCTGTCCGCATGGGTCCAGACGTATCTCCATGAAATGGAACGCGCCGGAATCGAGGTGATCCATCTCCTCCATGAGGTCAAAAATTCTTCTGAAAAAGAAATTTCCAATACAAGTCCCTCTGTCTGATTTTTGTTATGGCTATTAAATTACATCGTACAGAAGAACTGGAAGGGCATTTCCTGATTTTCCTTCCTCTGCTGGATGTGATTTTTCTTCTGTTGCTGTTCTTTATTTTGAATTCCAGTTTTGTGATTCAACCGGGGATTCAGGTAAAAGCGCCTTATTCTCCGTTTACGCTGGGCCCGGTTCAGTCCCCTACGATTATTACGATTACGGCCCCCCCTTCTTCCCAGATTTTTTATAAAAACCGCCCGATTTCGCTGGAAGATCTGGATCAGCAACTTCTTCAGGAAAATCTCCAGAAGACTGATCCTACGATCATTATTAACGCGGATAAAACCACTTCGTATGACCTGATTATGGAGGTCTCCCACCATTGCCTCTCGCTCGGATATCGCGTGGTTTTATCGACTTCTCTTGAACCCGGCTCATGAATACTTCGCGTTTGACGGTTTTTCAATGGCCAGAAAAAAAACATGTGTCGATTTCGATCCTGATGTTCTTTTTTCTGTCTGTTTTCCTGCACGCGGCTTCGTTTTACCTTTTTCAGGTCGTTTATCCACCGGCAGTCGCTCTGCCCCCCTCTCCGGTTGCTCTTCAGATGCTTCAGTCAGAATCCTCGCCTTCTGCCATGGCCTCCCCATGGCTCCAGTCAGAAGACCCCAGCCTGATCGCCAGTACTTTGCTCCAGTTTCAACATACCCACACCCCGCTTCATTCTACTCCCTATAAACCCAATTATTCAGGCGATTCCTTGCCGCTTTTGCCGTTTCCACAACCCCAAAAACCACCAACACTGCCCTTGACGCTCGCACCAGGGACAATGGGGACAATGGGGACAATGGAGACAGTGGTTGATGGAACTGGTGATGCAGGTGGGGTTGGGGTTGGAGCGAACGCAATTCGCCCCCATGTGGCATTCGCACCGGGGGTGGTGGTGCCGGAGGCTCCGGTGCTGGAACAGGATTTGCCGATTCCTCCGACACAAATTCTGGTGCTTACCTCTGACGATGGACGCGTTTTTTCTGCTTTTATTCAAAATTCTTCCACTTCGCCACAGGCAGACCAACTTGCCTTGAATTGGATCCAAAAAGCTTCAAATCTCCCCAAAAATGCCAGTTTTATACTGGAAATCCTCTGGCTACCTGCCCAAAATTAAACCGTAATGATCCGTGTCAGCCTCCAATTTCTTGTTTTCATTTATCTTTTTGCTTTTCTTACGGTTGTTTTTTCGATGTGGTGGTTATATGAATGGCGCCGAAAACGAAAAGAATTTCGTACTAGGCAACACCGCCTTAAGTGTTATACTTGTGGATTGGAATTTGAAGATAAATCAAATGAGGATTTAGCCCGCTGCCCGCGGTGCGATTCTCTCAATGAAAGAGTAAATCAAGAAATTATTTAATGTTATGGGAATGTGGATCGGTCGCAACAGAAAAGCTCGGGTAACTTACGGATTCGATGAAATCGCGCTGGTACCCGGTAATGTCACTATTAACCCTAATGAAGTGGATATCACTTTCAGAATTCCTAAAAAGGATGGCAGTCATATCCAATTGGATATTCCTATTCTGGCAAGTGCAATGGATGGTGTGGTGGACGTTCGCTTCGCAAGTGAGATGGGAAGGCTCGGCGGTCTCGCAGTGCTGAACCTCGAAGGAATTCAGACCCGCTATGAAAACCCGGATGAGGTGCTGGATAAAATCCTCGGCGCAGATAAAGAAACAGTCACGGCGCTGCTTCAGAAAATTTATACGCAGCCGATTCAGGAAGAGTTAATCGCACGCAGAATCAAGGAAATTAAAGATTCCGGTGCCATCGCAGCAGTTTCTTCCATTCCACAAAAAGCCCATCATTATGGCAAAATTGCTCAGGAAGCCGGTGTGGACGTTTTTGTAGTCCAGTCCACGGTCTCGACGGTCCGTCACATTTCTTCCGAATACGAATCTCTCGATCTCAAAAAATTCTGTTCGGAAATGGACGCCCCGGTGATTGTCGGAAATACGGTGGGGTATGATGTGACGCTCGAAATTATGGAATGTGGTGTTGCCGGTGTGTTAATCGGGGTTGGCCCCGGTGCGGCCTGTACTTCTCGCGGAGTGCTGGGACTGGGTGTCCCTCAGGTGACTGCCACGGTGGATTGTGCGGCTGCACGGGATGCCTATTACAAAAAGTCCGGACGTTATGTCCCGATTATCACCGATGGTGGAATGAGCAAAGGAGGAGACGTTTGTAAAGCACTCGCTTCCGGCTCCGATGCTGTGATGGTGGGCTCTGCTTTCGCAAAAGCAAAAGAAGCACCCGGTCGCGGATACCACTGGGGAATGGCAACACCACACGCAAACCTCCCACGCGGAACCCGTATCAAGGTCGGTACCACCGGCTCCCTCAAACAAATCCTGTTCGGCCCGGCCGAAGTGGATGATGGCAGCGAAAACCTCGTCGGCGCAATCACGACTTGTATGGGAAATGTCGGAAAAGCTTCCATCCGCGAATTCCAGGAAACGGAAATCATTATCGCTCCCTCCATTAAAACCGAAGGAAAACTGTTCCAGACCGTCCAGAGCGTCGGTATGGGAACCCGTTAAAATCCTATCTACACACCCATCACGTATTACGTATTAACCCATTCACACGCTTCCTATTCATATGGCTTATAAAAGAGTAGTCATCACCGGCATGGGCATCGAGACACCTCTTGGGTCCGACCTCAAAACTTTTTGGTCAAATCTCTCCAATGGAGTCAGTGGTATCGATCAAATTACCCATTTTGATACCACCGGATACGCTTGCACGATCGCTGGCGAAGTCCGTGATTTTGATACCAAAAAAGGATTCAAAAAACCAAAGGATGCCAAGCGCACGGATCGCTATACCCAATTGGCAATGGCGGCCGCTAAATCCGCTCTGGAAGATTCTGCTATCGATCTGGAAAAAACCAATCTGGATCGCTTCGGCGTGGTGGTGGGTTCGGGTATCGGAGGACTCATGACTCTTCAGGAGCAGATCAATATCCTCTATACTAAAGGTCCTGACCGTATTTCTCCCTTCATGATCCCGATGATGATCAGTAATATGGCCAGCGGACTCATTTCGATGGAATATGGACTCGGCGGACCGAATATGTCGGTCGTGACAGCATGTGCAACAGCAAATAACTCTCTCGGGGAAGCGTTCCGCATGATCCGTTCCGGTGAAGCGGACCTCTTCCTCGCGGGGGGCTCCGAAGCTTCGGTGGTGCCAATCGGTATCGCAGGCTTTGCTGCAATGCGCGCGCTCAGTACCCGCAACGATGCGCCCAAACAGGCATCCCGCCCGTTTGACAAGGATCGTGACGGTTTCGTGATGGGAGAAGGCGCCGGCGTTCTCTTGCTGGAAGAACTCGAACACGCACGCGCACGCGGTGCGACAATCTATGCGGAACTCGTAGGATATGGACTCAGCGCAGATGCCTATCACATGACTTCCCCCAGTCCGGATGGTTCAGGTGCGGCTCGTTGTATGAAAAATGCCCTGGAGATGGCACAGTTGAATCCCACCGATGTGCAATATATCAACGCTCATGGAACTTCTACCGGACTCGGTGATGTCTGCGAAACTCAGGCAATCAAAAACGTTTTCGGCGATTATGCCAAAAATGGTCTGATGGTCAGCTCTACGAAATCCATGACCGGCCACCTCCTCGGAGCTGCCGGAAGTGTGGAACTGGCAGCCTCCATCCTGGCTCTTCAGAATCAGGTCCTTCCACCGACCATCAACCTGGATAACCCCGACCCCGAATGCGATCTGGATTATATCCCCCATACCGCCCGCCAGGCAAATGTGGATACCATCCTCTCCAACTCCTTCGGATTCGGCGGCCATAACGCCACCCTGGTCATCCGCAAGTTTGCATAACCCCTGGCCCCGGCTATTTCACGCAAAGGGCGCCAAGGTCGCAAAGAGTTTTTTATTATTAATTTTCCAAGGCTTCTGCTGTATCCCTGGGAGCGCCGACGTCCCCGTCGGCAGGTCTTTTTGCCGGGTACGCTGACGTCCCCGTCGGCTAAAAGGATCGACCTTACACAAAGAATACCTGAATTAGCCGCAGAACTCGCAGAAAAGCGCACCACCTCCCTGCCCTTTGCCTTATCTTCCCTAAAAAATCTTCGTGTCTTCGTGTCTTCGTGTGAGATACTTCTTCCAGCGTGTGCCACCTCACCTTTCTCCGCATTACCCCATTCTAAAAATACCTTCGTGTGAAATGTGAAACTGATTGAGTTGCTACGGGTTTTAAATCTCACACGAAGCCTCGAAGAAGAATTTCTGGATTTTTATAAATTCCCTTTGCGTGAAACTCTTCCCCAAGC
>CAKUMP010000141.1 GCA_934667795.1 uncultured Chthoniobacterales bacterium
GGGGATGACACTGCCGCCTGCAGACCATAGCCAGTTTAATAGACCGTCTTCTGCCGGACGCCGAGCAAGCTGAATGTTTAAAGAACTGGTAGAAATTTCTTTCCCTTCCGCATCCCGTAGCCGGATTGTTACATCATAACTGCCACTACGGAAAATGTTAGTCGGTAATAAAATGTCATTGAGACCTTCCTTCGCCGGCTTTTGCAAAATACTGCGTTCTCCCAACTGGACTTCAAGGGTACTTTTTTCAGGAATATCTCCCGTGACGGTTGCAGCCAAAGTGGGATTTTCATCCCGATAAAATGTCGTCCGCTTCGAAGTGAATTCCAATGCCGCACCCATCACCAGGCTGGGGAGAAGGAAGGAGGAAAGTAACAAGGAGGAACAAATTTTTATTTGCATAATGAATAATTGTATAATAAATTGTTATTTAACAAGCAAGAAATTGCTGTAAATTTGTTTTTAAATAGTTAAAACTATGTTTCTCCCCCATGAAAATAAACTGCGTATATCGGCCTTCACTTTAGTGGAGTTATTAACGGTTCTGCTTATTATTGCCGTTTTGAGTGCGTTACTGTTTCCTGTTATACAGCGTATGCGGGAAAACTCCAGAACCGTTAAAGCGATTGAGAATGCGAAAGTATTGACACGTGGGGGGCTTCATTATGCCGCAGAACATAATGGATCGTTGCCGACAACCGATTTTTCTTCGTATCCGGATGCGTCCAAATATACCCGATGGGTACCGGAACTAGCGCCTTATGTTTATGGGAAACAACACACCAACAGTTCAGGACAAATATTGGTCGAAGGGAGTTTTCGTGCACCTGGATTAAACGGGTATAAACAATACAAAGACAAATGGCATCCGTGGGGGTGGGGGAGTGTGGATTGGATCAATGTGAATGTGGCCTATCATCCCGGGACCACGACCCGGGTTCCTTTAAGTACGATGATTCATGCTAACAGCAACACCCCGTTCATTGTTTCGACCGATAAAAATGCGGGGACTGCCGGGCTGGCACAAGGACTGCAGAGTTCATTTAATTTATATGTCCCGCCCGAAGTCTGGATCTACAACGATGGTGTTATTGTCGGATACCTTGACGGACATGTAGAAATCATCCAGGAACCCAACAGTCAGAATATTTTCAAGCAGTAAGGTGGTTTGTCAAAAACAAAAGGGCAGAAATTTATTTAGCAATCATCACTCTTGTCAAAAATTCTTAAAAATTTATGAACAAACATCCGGGATTGGATATGCATGCACCTGTTGGGCATTGGCCATTAGAAAACGACCATCGGAATATTTCTTCGAACGATTTAAGTTCTGTGGCGCGAGGAATACGTTATGAAGAACGGGACGGACATCGGGCAGCCATTTTTTGTGGAAGTGAAAGTTCATTGGAAGTGGCGGATCATCCGGCGCTTCGTACAGGGAGTGGAGATTTCAGTTTATCGCTCTGGTTGCATTCGGATGACAGAGATGTCATCGGGGATTTGATCAGCAAGTTTGATCCGAAGACGCGAAACGGATTTCAGTTGGTTGTTTCCACCCAGACCGGGACCACTGTTACGACCCAGCCAAATTACCGGCAGATTCAATTTGGCATTGACGATGCTTATGTGGAGGACGCGTGGCAGGATTGTGGACGACCAGGAAATGCTGTGAAAATTGCCTCGCTTGTGGTGAGAAACGATCAACTTTTTGCGAGCACATCGGAGTTTGAAGCAGAAGAGACAGGACATGTCTGGCGGTATGAAGGCGAGAAGCGATGGACAGATCTGGGGGCGCCGCCAATGGGATGTAACTCCGTTGAGTCTCTCGCATTTTTTGATGGAGATTTATTTGCGGCTTCCGGACGTTATAATTTTCAGGGTTCCTTAATGGGGCTTCCTAAAAATACCCGTTTTGGGGGAACGGTTTATCGTATTACAGGAGATGGACAATGGATCGATTGTGGACATCCCGGTCTGGAAGGTTCTGCTCCGGATAATCCCTCCGTTAAACCTGGTCCCTCAGGTCAGGCAGATGAAACAAATTGTCTGACCGTTTTCCGCGGTAACCTATATGCGACAAGTCATCGGCGGAGTGGGCTATTTCGGTATGAAGGCGGGAAGAACTGGAAACTGATTGGGCCGGATCTGCGTATTATGTCGTTAACGATTCATGAAGGAGAATTGTATGTTTTAGCCAATGGCGCAAATGGGGGAATGTACCGATACGAAGGAGGAAGTGACTGGACCTGGTGTGGAGATCCTCCCCGTTCCACTCAAACGTATTGCGCACTGACCTATCAGGGAAAATTACTGGTCGGCACCTGGCCGGAATGTGAAATTGTGCGTTATGATGGTGGAACGGATTGGCAGGTTCTCGGCAGGATTGGGTATGAACGGGAAGTCATGGCTGCCTCGGTTTATAATGGGAAATGTTATTTTGGAACGCTCCCGATGGCGAATATTTTCCGTATGGAGGAAACGGGTTTCACCTTTTTTGGAAATATTGATAACGATCCTGAGTACTGCCTGCGCAGGGCATGGTCGATGGCCGTCTATCGTGGGACATTATATGCCGGTTCCCTTCCGCAGGGGAGGGTCATGTCACGCAAAGCCGGATCTGTTATGACCTGTGATAAAGCTTTGACTCCCGGCTGGAAACATCTTGTCGCAGTGAGGAAGGGGAGTACACTAAGCCTGTATCTTGATGGAGAACTGGTGGGGAGTAATCCGATTCCCGCAACATTTGATTTGAATGCCAATA
The DNA here is from genome assembly GCA_934667795.1 of uncultured Chthoniobacterales bacterium. Classification (GTDB taxonomy): domain Bacteria; phylum Verrucomicrobiota; class Verrucomicrobiia; order Chthoniobacterales; family CAKUMP01; genus CAKUMP01. The sequence goes on from CAKUMP010000141.1 coordinate 2,762, forward strand.
CACCACTGCAGATTGGCGGTGCAAGTATTGGACACGCCTTGTATGGAGCGTTAAGAGATGTACGTCTCTACAACCACGCGATTGTGCCGTGAGACGCCCTGCCCGTGACACACATCATTGCACACGAAGGTATTTTTAAATGGGGTAATTCGGAGAAGGGTGGGGTGGCACGCGTTGAAAGAATTATCTCACACAAGACACTAAGACACGAAGAAGAATTTCTGTTTTTTTAAAATTTTTCTTCGCGGAAACCCTATCCCAAAAAGCGTCCTACCTCCTTGCTCTTTGCCTTATTTTTCCTTAAAAAATCTTCGTGTCTTCGTGGCTTCGTGTGAGATTAGAAAACCGCCGTACCTCTATTGTTTTCCCATTTCACGCGCTGCAGGAATTTCTCAGGACCAGGGTTGGGAAAAAGACTTTTGCTTTTTTAAACGATTTTCCTGACTGAATTTGCTCCATCAGGAGTTCTACTGCAGTAGTACAACTTTTTTCAACTTCCTGTCGGGCAGTGGTCAGGTTGAAAGCAGGATAGCTCCCGAGATCATCGTCATCATAACCGGTGACCGCAAGATCCTGCGGGATTTTTAAATTAAATTCGTGTGCTGCGTTAAAAATGCCGATCGCCCCCTGGTCATTAGATGCCATGATGGCATCTGGAAGGTGTTTGGTCGCAAAAAGCCGTTTGCTGAAATCGTAAAGCGTCCGCATGAAATTCACTTTTTTACCATCACGGGTTGAGGTAATGGAAATGATAAATCCTCGAGGAGGTGCTTTCGCGGATATTTTTTGGAGGGGCCATTGTGCCCATAGCTCTTCGCAGTGTTCCTGGATCATGTATTGAAAATTCTTCCCAAGGGCAATTTTTCTCCGTGATAGAAAAGACAGCGAAACCTGTTATCATATTCTTGCAAGTATTTCCGGTGGTCATTGTGCTTCGGAATGCAAAGGCACCCGATGGAATTGAGCGTGGGAAGGGTTCGAAAAAATGTAAACACAACGCGTTGTATTTCAAATCTGCGAGATATTAGTGCTGCTTTATTTGCCTATAGTGCAGAACATAACGAAAGTGTGATGCCAAAAGTCAGCAAACCCAATGTGCAATGGCATGCAGTCATTGATAAATATCTGGGCGGTAGAAGGCCGGATATCAATAGTGTGAGCGTCACATCCAAATCCTGGGCATGCCCGCAAAATAAGAAACATCGCTGTTATTCTGCGGATAAAAAGCACTTGAAAACGTCCAAACTTCTCTCTAAATTCATAGTTATGAATTTAGGGGGAGATAAATTTTGGTTTGCGGAGGGATTGAGTTGCAATAATAGAGACCAAGAAAAAACGTACAGGAGAAGAATATGAAGAAAAATTTTCTGATGGGATGTATGCTGATGCTGGCTGTGATGCATGGGGGATGGGGACAAGTAACGGTGAACTATGACGCGCAGGAGCCGGTGGCAGAGGTAATCATGAGTAATCCCTTACCGGCAAAAGAAGATTTTGCCGGGAATACCTGGAGATGGCGTGAAGCGGGATCGGGAGCGCAAAATGATGTCGGACAGCTTTTTAAATCGGATAAAGCCTTTAAATTAAGTGGAGTTGTCCTTTATACCCTGGGTGCATCTGTCAGCGAGCACGGGCGTCCATTTAAATTGATTGTTGAAAAATTTTTAGGAGATGGTGTGAACAGTGGACGCGAGGAAATTTCTTCACAGGACGGATTGCTGCCGCACCTGGGGATGGGGAATCGCTATATTTATTTTCTCCTGCAGGAACCGGTAGCAATTGAAGCGGAGGAGGTGTATGGCTTTCGTTTGCAGTTTGAAGAAGAAGCACCTGAAAATTCTGTAGGGATTGTGCTGGACAACAAACGCATGAACCTCCCGTTTGGAGAGTTTTTTTATTATTATAACCCATCCTTTTCATCGGAACTCGTGCAGATTCCCACTCAGTCCGCTGTCTTTTATATCCTAGGCGAAGAGTGAAGAAGAACTAATTAGTAATTATTAAGCGTGGGGCGCAGTCAGAACATAGGTAACACTTGGGTGGGTGTTGGGACTTTGGGGACTTTGGGGACTTTGGGTCAACTGTCAACTGTCAACTGTTCCCTGTCGTCGCCGTCATATCTACTTCTACCAGCATACCTGGCCATGCGAGTCCCTGGACGATGATAAGGGTATGCGCGGGTAAATCTTCTATTCCGGCAAAGGCTTCACGGCGAGCTCTGTGATAATTGGGACACTCACGGGTATCGAGAAGATAGGTCGTAATTTTAACCACATCTTTGAGGGATGCACCATGCTTGGCAAGCAGATCCGCCCCTTTTTGAAATGCCAGGCGCGTTTGTGCGTAAACATCTCCCGGATGGGCGATCTGGCCGGGCTCTTTTCCGGTTTCCTCCGCTCCAATTCCTGAAAGATACAAAAGCTGTCCAGTCCCTTTGACGCTTACCAGTTCCGAAAATAACCCTTTCGACCATTCTGCATATTGATAATGTTTTTTATGAAGCTTTTCCATGGTGCCACTTAAAATACCAGTTTTCGAAAAGATAAAAAATGAATTTATCATGGATTTTCTCTGAAATGAAGAGAAGGAAGCGACTTAAAAAATGACATTCCTATATAAACAGGTACGAAAACTGCTGCTCATTTAGCACGCTATTCAGGTTTATATATGGGGTCTTATTGGGGAGGCGTAATTCCAGAGGGTTGTATAAATTTTCCTGACTTTTATTGTTAACATTCCTTTCTTTTATTTAAAAATCATAAAAAATATAAAATCAGGTCTATTCAAGAGTTTATTATTTTATTTTCGCACTTCCATTTTGAGTTTATTTATTCTATCGAGTTTCAGTTTTGCGGAGACGATCACGTATGTGGATGGGGAAATCGTACGGATACGATAGAGCTGACCGAAGATGGGATTTTGACGATTGAAAGTGGGACGGCCACCCAAAGTGGTCCGATTGGAGAAGAATGGGATCCGGTCAGTATTACTAAAACGGGACAAGGCATGTTGATTCTTACGGGAAACAATTATTATTCCGGAAGCACGATTGTAGAAGCCGGGAGTTTACTGATTGGGAGTAGTTCTGCATTATCTTCTTATACAGATCTTGTCTTGAATGGGGGGACTTTAGATCTGGATGGATATGGCGCGACGCTGAATAATCTGGATGGTTCCAATGGGACGCTTGCGTTTGGTACGGGAGGTTCTGTCTATATTTATGGGGGTGGCTCTTTTGGGGGAGCTTTGACGGAAGGGGGCGAAAATTTGGAAGGGTTTTATTCGGCTTTGCTTTATTACGGGAATGATATTTTGACACTCAGTGGGAATAGTCATTTCCTTGGAGATCTTTACGCGCTGGATGGAAAAATTGTTTCCAGTGGCATATCGTCTTTTGGAGGACTGGCTTTTTATGGCGGAGCATTTGAAGTGGGCGGAGGCGTCACGACGATTGATAGTTACGTTTATATCAGTGCAGCAGGGGGTGCGTCATTAAGTGTTACGGGTGGCGGGAAATTCGAGGTAAATCAACTCTGGATTGGGGCGTATAGCGGGGAGGAAGGAGACGTTT
>CAKUMP010000142.1 GCA_934667795.1 uncultured Chthoniobacterales bacterium
CAGTCGATCCACCGCTCGGACTCCGCTGGCAGGAATCTGCCCCTGCTATCGAACAACGCTTGCGCGCAGTAAAAGCAAATGTGGTTTCCCGCAAAGAATCCCGAGGTAAACAGATATGGGAAGTGACCGGAATCCAACACCCCGGACTAAAACAGGTCCTCTTCTATTTTAAAGGAGGCCTCCTCGCAGAGGTAGAATTACAATACGAAAACGCGGCCTGGAGCGAACGCGCTCATGACGATTTCTTTAAAAATGTCTGCGCCCGTCTCGAAAAAGATTTCGGCCGCGGTACTGCAATCGCAAATTCCCGACAAATCGGACCCAAATTGTCTCAGACGATTGTCGGGTTTCAATGGGATCACGATTATGACACCATTGTCCGCGTCTTCTTCTTTTCCGCCCAAGAAGGGAATTATGCTTTCCGAAGCGTTAGCTTACATTATATCCATCGCGGTTCCATGAACGAATAACCCGAAGTTCTCCCCCCACACGGCTAAACTTCTTTCTAATACAACATTCTTCCGCAATTTTCGCAATGTACCAGAATTTTCTCTGCCTGGACATCATGCACCGTTTGCGTAATCACTTTCGTGTGACACCCCGTACAAACCCCATGTTCCAACCCCACAACCGCCGCATCCCCTTTGCTCTTCAACAGTCGTTGATAAATGGACAACACATCTTCTTCTACCTGCGCTCCAATTTCTTCACTTTCTTTTTGAAGTGCAACTTTGTTCTCTTCCAGAGTGCTCACTTTCTGGGACAATGCTTTTAACTGACCTTCAAATTTTTCAACCGATTCTTTCGTCTCTGCATCAATCCTGGCTAAATTTTCTTTAGCCGTTTCTAATTTCTCCATGACCTCCAGTATCCGGTCTTCAATTTTTCGGATATCTCCCTCATAACGCGTAATTTCTGAAGTCAGCATCTGATATTCTTCATTTTTGCGCGTCTGGCTTTGCTGGGTTTTAAACTTGTCAATGGATGTCTGCTTGGTCTGAATATCCAGTTCAAGGCGTTTAATTTCCATTTCCACCTCTTGAAGTTCTTTCTTTTTGGATTCAAGATGGGATTTCGCAGAAGTGATGGCTTCGCGAATGGATTTTTCCTCCAGGGGTGCCCGGCTTAATTCTTTTTCTATTGCTCGAATTTTCTGATCACGGTTTTGGAGGATAAGCAGTGTTTCAATCACCTGTAGCATGTGAACCTTATGCAATATCTCCCCTCAAATGCCAATCATAATCCTTTAATAATGCAAAAACAGATGTAAAAAAACACTTTTCTTCCAACAGAATTTTTCAACCGACATGAGGGGGCACCACAGGTTGTCCTATTTTGCGTGTACTTTCTCCTTCATACCATTCTCCATCTACCAGAATCGTTTTGGGAATTTTGGTCAGTCCCGTTTGAGCATTTTGAATGAGAGTGACCAATAGATCTACCGCTGCCTGGCCTACTTCAAATGGAGATTGCCAGATCCCGGACAGTCTGGAATCTTCCAGCAAATGCAGATCAATAAGACCGACATCCTGCGGTGCTGTCCACGCATTCAACCGCAATACCTCCTGCACCCATTCCACACTCCCCGCACATAATATCATCTCTATTTTTTCTTTTTTCAAAAACGTCGCATATTCTTTTTGCGAAACCTGCCCGACCACGGCTACCGGCGCAAAATAACAGGACGAATCCACTGTCGCATTCAACAAATACGCCGCACGATAATACCCATGCGTCCGCTGCTCAACTACCGGTCCAAAAACAACGCTGAATCGCCTATACCCTGACGCACATGCTTTGCGAATAGCCTCCATCATTCCTTGATAATGATTTGTAATACAGCGATGTACATTTAATGAAAATTGACTATACCCGACAGCAACCAGACTTAGATGCGACCAATTAAGTGGAGGTAATGGTTGTGGGTGTTGAAAGGAACTCAAAATAGCACCTCTTATTCCGCGTGAATATAATATTTTAGAAAGCCGATCCGGATTTTTTTCATAATCCCAGATATTGAAAATTTCCGGCTGGAACCCCATAGCAATAGCCTGCTGCCAGGTTCCACGGGAAATACTCGATTTGCGTTCCAATGGTTCTTTCCCGACAGGAAAATTCTGATGCATTAAAATTGCTATGACCGGACGATCCACAATTTTTCGTCGATACCGCAGGCGTCGCATCAATTCATTAATGCGCGCATCCGGCTGATACCCGAGTTCCACTGCAGCTTCCTGCACACGCGTTACCGTTTCTTTGGAAATTCGAGGATGTTGCTTCAACGCCCTTGAAACAGTGGCTTTCGTTATCCCCAAATACGTCGCAATATCCTGCAACGTCACTTTCCCACCCTGCTCAATAAATTCCTCCTCCATCTCCACAAATTAAAATGTCCCCCCCCCGGGAGCAACTTTTATTATTTGATGGAACTCATACTTTCTGTGCTTCCATATACATAATCTTCTTCGAAGGTCGGCTCAAACAGGTACGGTGCATAGCGCAATTTGTATTTTCCAAAAAAATCCACATTCCCATTCGCATACACTGGCTCATATTCTTTTTCCAAAATAGGCTTACTTAAAAAATCCGGATCCGAAAAATTCTGAAAAAATTCCAGCGTTTTTGTTCGACGTGTATAAAGGCGTTTCCATGCAGGTTCTTTCTCATCATACGGACTATTCCACCCTGGTTTCATCCACCCTCCACGCAGATTTTTTTCCAATGGGACATGACGTCCGACTTTATGCACGGATCGATCCATTAATCGCAATAAAACAACAGCTCCTCTTCGGACCTCACCGGCTGTCGCTCCCACAAGATGTAAATATTTTTTCTCCCCATCTATTCTCACACCTGTTTCCGGTAAAACCTCACCCGATACCTCTCCGCGCAAATCTACAACCCAGCGGTCTTTTATGGCAGAATCCGGAATTTCATTTTCAAAAACTTCCGGATCAGACATATTTCCTGCCACCCCATCCTCTTCATCAACCTGGATCGTCCAGTCAATAAAATGCTGTGCTGTCCCACGCGAAAATTCGCTACCATCTGTGAGTAGAACAAATCCGGGTTGCCCCTCCTGCACCCATGAAATTTTTTCCCATGCCACTTTATCAAAAGCTAACACTTTATTGCGCATTTCCATTTCGATGGTTCCTTTTCCTGCAGCAAACTCCACCCACTCTCCCGCACCAGGCTGCACTTCTTCACCATTTATACGAATCCTCACCACTTCATATAAAACATTCGGCAAAACTGCGCGTAAACGCCCACCTGATTTTGCTTCAATTTCCGCATGTACGCCGATCGTTAAACCATCTCCTGCCCATGTCACATCCGCCAGAACCTCTCCTTCCGTATCGAACTCCATGACGGGGCGCATTCCACGTACATCATGCGCCAGAACAGCGACTCCCTTCACCGTCGTCTGCTCTGTTGTCAGAACTTGTTTCAGCAAGTTTTCACCAAAATAATCTGCCCATAAATAACTCCCCCCCAAATACCCGTTTCTCAATTCCAGATCACTTTGTTTTTCTTCCGCAGATTCATTTCCCACAATCAAAACCGATGCATCCTTTTCCCCTCCGCGCACAACCCATACTTCATTCGAATGTTTTACCCCTGAAACAATTCTTCTGCCTGTCACCAATGATTCCACCAGCAACGGATTCACTTCAACATTCCATTGCTTCCCATGCAGCAAGGGCGGGTCCGCATAATATCCGGTTTCAATCGCAGCTAACATAAGTCGACGAAAAGAATAGCGGTAATAATCTCTCAAACGTTCCGGACTAAACTCGTCCACCGAAAACCCAACCCCAATATTGTCCAACCCATAACTGGTCAAAACACTGGTCGGTTTATGTCCGAGTAAAAAACGACTCGCCTTCAGCCCTTCCCGCATTCCCGTGGTGGCAATAAACGGATCACCTGACTCAAAAGTATTCGCTGCAGAATATCCACTTAGCATATACGAAATCAACCCCCAATCCGAAATCATGCTCTGGGCATTTCCCGCATCCAAAAAACTATTAATCATCCGGTATCGTTCCATATGCCCAAATGCAGCTACCAGGTATTCTCCCCGGTCCGGAGCAAAGGCCCGACCTTCACTCTTTCTCGCCCAGTCATCGATCAGTCGCATAGACGAAGATTGACTGAAATCATTAATAAATCCCGGAGAATAGCGCCCGATCAACCGCATCGTTTCCGCCTGATCATTCATAAATTTATGCCCCAATGGAGTCCGGTATTCATTCACCACATAATTCTTGGGAGCAAAATATTGTCCGGCACTTAATGGATCATCCGGAAATTTCACTCCAGGCATAAATTCATCAATGATAAATCGCGCTGTCAAATTAGGAACATCATGAGAACGTCTTAACGTATAGTGATTATAAAAAGCTTCTCTTGAACGTTTCACCACTTCCGCTTTCAGCCCATCCGGGGTTTTATAACGTTTTTGATTTCCCAGTGCATGTTCATAATCTGCCCGCCCTTCCAGATCTTTTCTTCCCCACAGCCGGGAGTCTCCCAGATAATCGCCTTTCGTATGGTATGGCCCATGCCCCCATTGCCCACCCGAATAATATTGACGCGTCAAATCCGGAATGTGAACATAAGAAAAATATTGGCAGACCCCAAGATAACTGTAGATCGGTACTTCCGCCTTCAAGCGATAAAGCTCCGGATAATACCCATGATATTGATCCACCAGATCCACAGCCCCAAATTCTCCACTCCCGGCAAGTACCACAAAATTTATGGTCCGCGTTTCTTCAGGACGCAGAGCGACGCGTGTCCCCTGACGAATCAACGCTTGTTCGCCCGGCAACCATTCCCCAATTAATGCACTCGCTCCATCTCTAGGATCCATCCCCACTCCCCAGGCATTTTCACCATCCCATACGGCTACGAAAGGTAAGGAAAAAATATATTCATCCCGACGTCTCGGGTGCTGTACCTGATCCTGCTCCCAGGACATGTCAAAAAACTTTTGAATCGCTTCTCCACCCGCATTCCCAATCGGCAATTCCATCAACGCTTCCAGCCATTTATTGTCCTTACTGTTGTTATGCAACTTTACTTTCCACTCCAGTTGTCCTTTTTGCCCGGGACGTATATGGTGATCCACTTCAATCCCGTTCCCCCAATCCTGTTTCAGATAAATGGCTTCGCTTTCCTGAAACCAATCCGTCAGCCTGGGTGCCGCTTTCTCATCACGCGCGTATCCATTCCAAAGCCGTAAGCCCCCAACCCGCTCTGCAAATGCATTTTCTCCGGATTTTAATACGGTTAATTGACCGGTATTTTTTGCTATGCCTAATTCCCATTCCCCTATGGTTACTTTCTCCATCCCTTCACCCGCGGCCGTACTGTTCCGCGGCATGACATCCAAATCCGCTTTTAAAACAAAATCACCAGCCTTTGATGTGACATTAAATGCATATCCCGGACGTTCCCCTCCCGGCCAGGCAGGTTCGAAGTTTTCTTTATAATAAGGAAATGCCATGATCCGCAATTCATCCATGATAATCCCTCCCATGCTCAACCCACGCTGTGTCGGCCCGGTTAATGCCAGTCCATATCCATCCTTGAACTCTGAATGCCCTAACTTTTTCCCATCCAGATAAAATTCCACCCCATTCCATCCCCACTGCATAGCAAAGTGATGCCATTCCTCCGGATCCAGCTCTCGCATAAATCCAGGAATTTTCCGAAAATCTATATCCCCTTCCACGACCTCTCCACTGACTGAAACCAGCAGCCAGCTAAACTTGCTCCGCGTTAAACGCAAGTGCGGCTGAATATGTCTGATATTCCCCGCTTCCCGTGCTTCTTCATATTCCTCCCCTTCCACAATTTCATTCTCTCGTCCTCGAATCCGTGGCCGCAACGGTTGATACGATTGAAAATGTAACAACTCTCCATTTCCCACCACCGGACGTTTGTCTTTTCCACTCCCCACTTTGAACCAGAATTCATAAGTCCCTTGGTCAAAACTCACATTCCCACGCGGCCAAATGACCCATTGCGTAAAATGCGGCAAATATGCATTTTCCATTTTCCAAAAATCTTCCGCAACTACCACTCCTCGCAAATCGACCGCTTTCCCTCTCACTCCTTCCACTACTTCATACCCCCCACCCCCAAACTCCGGCCACCCATTCGCATAGTCCGCTCGCGTCACATCTTCCTCATCAAACCCTGCCATCAATAACGTCCCAGGCTCCCATTGCAGTCCCCCCGCCGCCCATACCGATGTCATCCATACCACATACACCACTACCGTATATATTCTCTTCATAAAAAAAACTCCTGAACTATC
>CAKUMP010000143.1 GCA_934667795.1 uncultured Chthoniobacterales bacterium
GCCTGGGGCTCGATCCCGGATTTTTTCTCAAAGCAAACAGTAATATCCAGGTAACCGCTCGTCGCGCCGACCTCCGTATTCGTAAAGAACAAATCGAAGTCTATCGCCTTTTGATCACGCATTCCGATTCACTTCATACCGAAATCGATATTTCTCAAATCGGACGCCTCCTCCGAGTTAAAACATTTCTCGGATACGAAATGCTTGCTGAAGGACTTGAACCATGATCCAGACCCACCAACTCACACGCGATTTCGGCTCATTACGTGCCGTTGACCACCTCGACCTGAATATCCCACAAGGCGAATTTTTTGCCTTTTTAGGCCCCAATGGAGCAGGCAAGACCACGACGATCAAAATGCTGACCGGCCTCCTCAAACCCACAGAGGGCTCCGCGACGATTGCCGGGTATGATATTCAAAAGGAGCCCGAAAAAGCAAAATCCTGTATCGCATATATCCCGGATTTTCCCTTTCTATATGATAAATTGACTCCCAATGAGTTCATGCGCTTTGTAGGGGAACTCTTTAATATTTCCCCCGCAGATATCCACCTTCGACGTCAGGATTTGTTTGATAAACTGCATCTTCATTCGTATGCAAATCAATATATCGAGAACCTCAGTCACGGGACCCGCCAGCGCGTGGTGATTGCGTCAGCACTTCTGCATAACCCTGAGGTGATTATCATTGATGAACCCATGGTCGGGCTTGATCCGACTCACGCACGCATCGTCAAAGACGAATTGAAGGAACGTTCAAAGAACGGCTGCACGATTTTTCTTTCCACTCATACCCTGAGCATTGCAGAAGAAGTGGCGGACCGAATCGGCATTTTTAACCATGGGAAATTAATTGCTCTGGGGACAATTGAAGAGCTGCGGGCCAAGTCCTCCCAATCCGGCGCACTGGAAACGATCTTCCTTACACTTGTAAATAATAATGAACACCTGTATCCTCACCCGCATACAGAATAATCCTCCGGATATTCCTCCCAATGAATCTTGCTTTCTCTATCCTCCCGTATGACCACTGACTCCGTCACTCCTCCCATCCATCAACTTCAAACCCTTTATTTTTCCAAACGCATCACCCTTCGTGGGCCTGATGCCTATCATCTCCACGGACATGATTTCGCAGAAATTTTCTGGGTGGAAGATGGAACATTTACCCAGCAGGTCAATCAGCATTCCATTGAACACTCCCCCGGCGACCTCATCCTCCTGCGTCCACAGGACTTCCATAGTTTTCACACCACCAAAAATGCTTCTTTTCGAATCATCAATACCTGTTTCCACTGGCAGCAATACCTGAACATCAAAAACACCTATTTTCCGGATCAGGATATTTATCATGAAAATGCACCACTGCCAAAAATCGTTCATTTAACCCACCAGCACTTACAATTTCTTGAAAGCCTGTTCCAGATGTTAGCAAGTGCCCCTTTGAGTGTTTTTGAGATTGAGCGTTTCCTGATGAATATTCTTTCTGTCATACAATCTGCGGAGCGTCATCATGCCTCCAGCGCGCCCTCCATGCCGTCCTGGCTCCGCATTGCACATACAAAAATCCAGGAACCTGCCCTCTTCTGCCAGGGGCCAACCGCCTTTCATCAACTCTGTAACCGTAGCCCCGAACACGTTTCTCGTGAATTCAAAAAATACACAGGAGAAACCATCGCCCACTTCATCACACGTCTCCGAATGGAATTCGCAGCAAAACTTCTCACCACCACCGATGAAGAAATTATCGATATCTCTCTCCAATGCGGATACGAAAGCCTCTCCCATTTCTACGCCTCCTTCAAATCCTGGTACAAATCCACCCCCCGCTCCTACCGCTGCCACTTCGAACAAAATAACCCCATCCAAACAAAATAAATCCCAATAAACAATTTTACTTAAAAAAACTACCCCCGTGTTCACAACCAATTACGCATTAAAAACCTTAAAAAACTTCTGTGCATTTTGTGTATTCTGTGGTTAAAAAAACAGGCCTCTGTGGTTTCAGAACAACCGTTCCGGTGCAATCAGTGGTTTCGTTTCACAAATACGGTCCACACATTTTTCCCAGTTTTCATGCCCCTTATGGATTTCGATTTCTACGCGGAGAAAATAAACGGGCAATTCCAGATCCTGTAGTTTTGGAAACCGCACTGCATCCTTTTCCGTTGTAATAATTGCATCCAGATCTCTACGGATACAACGCCGAATAAACCCTTCCAGTTCCTGAGCGGAAAAACGATGATGATCTGCAAATTGTTTCGCGATTTCCAGATTTGCTCCTAACTCTCGCAACGCACCTTCAAAACTTCCCGGGGCTGCAATCGCACATACCGACCCCACATACCGATCTTTCAAGTACTCCAATGGCAGGCGTTCATCCGAATACAGATTCTGTAAATAAAGCGGCTTATGAGTGCACTCTATAATTTCCGCCGTCCTGTTATATTTACGAATTTTCTGAATCAAATCCTCATTTCCATCCGGATCGGCTTTCGTAATAAAAATATACCGTGCACGTTTCAAATTCTGCGGTGGCTCCCGTAACGTCCCACGCGGCAACAAATACCCATTTCCAAAGGGAGCCTGGCGATCCACTAACACAATATCCAACCGATGATTTAAACGTAAATGCTGGTACCCGTCATCCAGCAAAAGCGTGTCAACCTTGAACTTATTGATCGCATAAAGTCCGCTTTTCACCCGGTCTTTTTCGGAGATCACAATCACGTCTTTCAAATTCTTCGCCAGCATATACGGCTCATCGCCCGCTTCTCGTGATTCCATCAATAACGCTTTCCCATCACTGACGATCCGAGGAATGGCCGGATTCGACTCTCCGGTCAACCGCATTTTAATCCGTTTTAACAATGGAGGACGACGGCTTTTATACCCACGACTCAAAATTGCCACTTTTCGTCCGCGATCCTGTAATTCCCGGGCAAACTTTTCTACCACCGGTGTCTTTCCTGTCCCTCCAACCGTAATATTTCCAATCGAGATGACCGGACACCCCATCTGACGATCTCGCAGAATCCGCTTCTGATACATCCAGATCCGCAATTGCACAATCAATAGATAAATTTTCGACAACCCATACAAAAACCATCGAAACACCGCCGCTTTCTTTCCAAAGCGACGTTCCAGAATAACGTCAACCGCAAACTGCTCAAGATTATCCAGCCATCTGCGCATGAATCGTTTTTAATCCCGGTTTAATCAATTTTCTGTATCGTTGTTCCTTCATTATCCGGCTCCAAAACCAGAACACGCGCATCTGTCTGACCAAATGCCCGGAGCATTTCATCTCCCACACGTTGAGGATTTTCCAATGTCAGGCATGCCATGGTAGAACCTGAGCCACTCAAAAAACCTCCCAAAGCGCCCGCGTTTACCCCCGCTTCCAGCACTTTTTCCATCCCTGGCAATAACGGGGCCCGATACGGCTGATGCAGGTAATCCTGCCAGACATTTTTTAATAAGTCATAACGCTTCGCCGCCAGGGCCGCTGTCAAAAAACACGCATTGCCCAGGCTGGTTACTGCATCCTTATGTGGAACCATTTCCGGCAAAACCTTTCGAGCTTCGCTCGTTTCCATTTCAAAATTTGGAATCAGCAGAACAAAACGCAATGTTTCCTCCAATGGAAACCGCAACCAGTCTCCGGCTTTGGATGCGACCGTAAACCCGCCAAATGCTGCAGGGGCTGCATTATCCGGGTGCCCTTCCAATTCCGCACATAAGCGAAATAAAAATTCTCTTGCCGGGCTTCCGCCCGTACCTCGTCCTGCAGCCACATGCACCGGTTGTTCGGCCAGTCCACTCAAATAATACAATCCATGTAAAACCCCTAACCGCAAAGTCACACTGCTTCCCATTCCTCTGGAGCGCGGAACATCTCCCACCACTCGCCAGCCAAAAGGAAACGGGGTGACGCCAGTTTTTTCAAAAAACAACCGTGCCGCCTCTTCCACAAGACGCGACTCCTCCTGTGGCTTCCCCCCACGGGTCAGTGTCACAAAATTATAGACCTTCAGCGCAATCCCCAGGCAATCATAGCCGGGCCCCAGATTCGCGGTTGTCCCCGGAACGCGTATCGTCAACTCATTCATGTATCCATTCCTTCCCCTTTATCCCGCCTCGTTCCTCCCTTATCCCTGTTCTACTTAAATGTCCGGAGCACTGGAAACTTTCGACTCCCAACGCGTCAACAAATGAATCACAATATTTGTCCCGAACTTATAGGATTGAGCAATGGATTCCGGAGACAAATTTCTGACATACGTATCCCGTAATCCCCAGATCCGGTCATTCAACGCTACATAACGACCCTGTCGGTCCCGACGGGTGTCCACATTGCCTTCTTCATCCAACCCGACCTGCCACATGTCGCCGTAGTTGTTTGATGTATAGAAAATCGAAATTTCATCATACATCTTCAGTGCATAAACCGGTTCCTGGTAATAGTTTACGCCGGGTGGTACTTCTTTCACATCTGTAAAGTACGGTTGAGTGAAAATAGGATGATTCGCAGGAATCGGTTCAAAATCCTTATCGACGTCCGGAATCACCCGGCGCATTTCCCTACGGAATGCGATGTCAAACCGAGAACGACGCCCTGCCAGTGAACTGTCTCCCCAGATAGCGCCCCCTAAACGGACATAACGGGTTAAGTTCGCCACTTCTTTTTCCGTCAGTTTAAAGTCCCTGTGTCCGGTAAAGAAAATAAAAGGGGGTTTTTTCGCAAAAATTTCTTCACTGGCCAGGTCGAGAGGCACCGGATTGGGGTCAGCAGCGATACGGCCATTAGACCATGCTTTCATGGTGTAAAGAAGGTTGGGTAAACTTCCGGTTACAATCCGGTTATCCCGAATCTGAACAGTTGAGTTCCAGTCCCCGCCGGAATATTTTGCAATATAAGCTGTAAATTCAAACGTCCGCTGACGTGTTCCTTGTCCAGAGCCCTGTCCCCGTCCTTTTCCCCATCCTTGAGTAAACGATTTGATGGCCGAGGCAGCCTGCGTACTCATTTGTCCGGTTCCCATCGAAGGAGCAGGGGGAGCAGGAATATTTTGGGTAAGGCTTGTGCTCGGTGCAGGAATCTTTGGCGCAATCGAAGGAAGCGTAAAAGAAGATGTCGAAGGAGCAATCGTCTTGATCGCTTGAATCGGAGAAGTATTCTGCTGTACAGGCGTCACCACCTGAGGAGTAGCTTCTGTCGGCATCGAAGGCGCTGGAGGAGGTGGGGGCGCCGCTACCATTTGCGATTCATCCAGAAAGTTTCCATCTCCACCACCCCCGATAAAATCATCGGGCTCGACATACACATTAAATAAAACCGTTCCCCCAAGAATAAATACCAACAGTAAATGCAATAAAACAGATACCGTCAAAAATCGCGATTTTCCTAAGGCACCAATAAACCTTTTTATCAAATCTGGAGAAGAATCCGGAGTACTCATATCTCCTTATTATTCCATATATCGAATAGATATTCTACAAAAATCGACCTCTATTCTGTTTCTTTCCGCAAATTTCTCGATTTTTCTGAAAATTTACTGATTTTTTCTGATAAATCCGGCCAGATCACTGTCATCTTCGACTTCGCCATCTGCCAGTATTTTCTGGAAAAATTTCCGGGAGGCTTCCGGCTGGTGTGTAAAATAGACTTTTGCGGCTTCCAGGGACAACTCTTGATGCTGGCTTTGAATAACTTCTTCCAGTGGCTGCCAGTTTTCCAGTTTTCCGACCATTGCCAACAATGTAACACCCGTATTTGCGCGACGTACACTTTCTTTTTCTTTCCATTCCTGGCGGTACAAAGATGCTTTATCCGCAGAACGCACATCAATAAGTGCTCGCAATGCTTCATAGCGCACAAACTCATCTATATCGTCCAATACCGGAAAGAGGTATTTAGTGACGGACGGATCTTTTAACATGCCTAATGCTTTGGCAGCTTCCGCGCGCACTTCCCAATCGCCGTCCTTCAGGCTTAATAGCAAAACAAACTGAAAGTCCGGATTTGCCAGTTTTCCCAAAGCTCTTACGGAAGCTTTTCTGACTTCCGGATGTCGGTCATCCGCACTCCTGCGCAATGCTTTACCGGCGGCCTGCCATTTTAAATACCCGATGGCAGTTGCTGCATTCGCCCGCACAAGATAATTATCACTCCGCAACCCCTCCAGCAGAATCGGGTCATGCCCACAGTTTTCCACCATATAAACATAGCAATTGGCAATCCCTTGCGCCGTATTCAAATCTTCCATCGCCAGCAATAATGCCAGTCGTTCCAGATGCAACTCCTTATTCAT
>CAKUMP010000144.1 GCA_934667795.1 uncultured Chthoniobacterales bacterium
GGGTTAGCGAGGCTGGCATCCAGGACAGGCAGGGTCATTTCTCCACCTGTATGAGCAAGAAGAGGGATGCCGAGTTCGCGTAATCGTGTCCAGAATCGGGTGTATTGTGGAAGAGAACAATTGACGTTATGGCAATTGGGGAGCAGTTTCAGCACCGCAGCTCCCTGGCTGGCACAGGCTTCCAATTCGTCGAGTGCATCCGGGCGTGCCGGGTGAATGGAAACCGCCGGAAGGATTTCCGGATGTTTTTTTGCGAGATTCAGAATGTAGGAGTTGGGAACATACATCCACGCTGCAGAAAGGGGCGTGCCGGTAGTCGTGTAAGGAAGATCATTCGCAAGAAGGACGACCTGGTCGATCTGCGAAGCATGAACCCAGGAAAGGATTTTTTGAAGATAAAGCGATTCCAGATCCTGTGTGAGTGCGTCTTTCGGAAGTCCACAGCGGTGGAGCATCAACGCGGCCAGCCAGCGCTTCAATCCTTTGCCGGCCAGCAACTGACATCCGGATCCATGCAGCCCATTTCCAACCATGTGGACATGGGCGTCTATGAGAGGGAGGTTATTTGGGTTCAATGGTATAAAGTGCAGTGGTGATTGCCCATGCTTTGTTCAGCGGCATATATTTTTTCTCATGTCCGGGACCCCAGGAATCGGAATAGATGATTTCGGAGTTTTCTTTATTATAACCAATAATCAAACGCATGTGAGCGCCAGGGTTGTTAATGGCAGGAGACTCTGAGAAAAGTCCTAATTGAACGGTCCATAAGAGCGGAATGCCTTCAGAGATTTCTTTTTGAATATCTGAAGAGAAACGCCTGAAGTCTGATCGCTGGGATTCGCGTGTTTCAAGAAAAATATCCGGGATCAGTTGATCGTAGATTTCCTGATAAGAAGCAGCACGGTTAAGATCAATTAAGTCATGACGATTTCTGCGTGCAAGTCGATTGTAGTCATAAATGGTTTTTCGGAGATCGTCGAAGTTGAATTCGTAATAAGATTTTACGCGGATGCGCAGTTTATTCGAAATATCTTTCAAGGCGGAAAGCATTTCGTCACGGGAAGTTCCCCCTTCCGTTGCGGTATTGGCAAGTTGAGCGAGTTCATGTTGGTCGGCACTTTTTCCATAATACAGAAGAATGCGTTCTGTAGAAGCGACGACACAATACCCTTTTTGCCCTTGATCGACCATAGGGATATTTCCCAGGAGAACTTCCCCGGTATCGGAAACGTCTGGAGCAGATAAAATGCTCGAAGGCGAGGTGGATGTCGTCGAGGAGATACTTTGTGGTTGCTGGGTTTGTTCGGAGGAAAACGTGATGCGAAGACGAATAAACTCCGCTCGAAAGGGCGTGCGACGAGATTTATTTTCACGAGTGAAACTGGATTCGAGCAAGACCTGTGCATCAGGAAATGTCCAAATGAGAGATTGCATGCGGACCAAAGATTTAGGATCGCGCTCTGCTTCAACGGGTTCATTTTTCAAATGTTGGGACAGTGTGGTCTGTATGGAATTAACTTTTGAGAAAAATGCATCTTCTGAAAGGTCGCCGGCGTCCCCTCTATTATAAAGAGATATATTGAGGCTCTGAAGTCGATCTTGCTGAAACCAAAGCGTCGCATCATAAACAGAATGTTGGTCGAAGTGCAAAGAGCGATGGCGAATCTGTGCACTGGATTGGTCTGAGGATTGCCAGTGGAAGCCATATTTGGAAAATGTATTCTGCGCTTCTGATGCAGAGATAGAGGAAGCTGCAGGAGAAAGAAAAACCTCTGCAAGATCAGGAACATCGGCGGGAGTCGAAGAAGATTGGGCGTGTATGAGCGTCGTGCAAAACAGTAAATAGAAAACAGCCAGAATGCCAATGGACGGGTAGGTATTTGCTTTCATTGCGTGCTAAGTTAGAACAAAATAAGTTATGAAGCGAATGCAAAATCCGGGGAATGAAGAAGGCAGCGAACGCAGAAAAGGTTCACCCAAGGAAAACTGGTGGAAGATGGTGCTGACAGGCGTGGTGGGAGTCGGGATGTGCGGATGGGGCGCCTGGTATTATTACGGGAAACGGACTTTAAACCCGAGCGGAGGAAGTTATTTTTTTCAGGAAAAACTATTGGAAGTCCCGTATTTTGCACAGGGAGGGGAACCTTGGGGAAAGGATTTATTGGGAGAAACACCTGCAACTCTTGCGCAGGAAGGGTGCGCAGTGGCCTCGGCCGCCATGGTTCTGGCTTCTTATGGAATTGATACCGACCCCGGGAAGCTGAACCGTCAGGTGCAAGAAGTCGGCGGATACACCGAACAGGGATGGCTTTACTGGGAAGCCGCTGTGACAGGCGAAGCCGGTTATAAAGCAAAATTCGTCTATGAGGCATTGCCCTCGTACCACCTGATCGATTCCAACTTACGCGCCGGAAACCCGGTGATCGTACGCCTCAGGTACCCCAACGGAATCACCCACTTCGTCGTCATCACAGGCAAACGGGGCTTCGACTATCTCATCCTGGACCCCGGCACCAAAGGCAAAGAACGCGGCATCTATCCCCTCAAAGAATTCGGCAGCCCCATCGAAGCCCTCCGCTTCTATTCCCCTAGTAACCACAGATACACAACCACAGACACAATCACAGAATAACTGAAACCACGGAAGGCCTGTTTTTAACCACAGAATACACAGAATGCACAGAATAATTTTTTAAGGGGTGTCGCGTAGAAAGGGCTATGTCCTAATGAATATGTTTGAGGATTATCTTTTGGAATCAATAAATTATTTTACACACCTTTTAAAACGATGACTTCTCCATTGGCAAATTTGGAGTGCGGGGCTCTGCACCGCTTTGGATCGAATGATCAAAAAGCTTCGATACTCAAAAATCTTTCGCATATCCCTTTCGATATGATCCAAAACGGCAGAAACCGTCACACTCCTAAATGTCTCGTAGTCCAAAACGACTCTGCACTAAAATCCTTAAAAATTCTGTGCACTCTGTGTATTGCCTATTTTATTTGAAATAATATTAGATAGGCTATTTCGAAGACTCAATTCTGTGGTTAAAATAAGAGCAGGTATTCTGTGGTTTCGGACCTCTCTGTGGTTTTAATGTCCCGTATATTCTGTGGTTCAAAACAGTTTTAGATTGAAATGGGTATGGAGGACGATCAATATAAGAATTTCTACTGATGAAGACACCTAGGGAGAATTATTATGATGTGGAGCGGATTGTGGAGTTTGATTTTGTCCGTGCGACAGAATCGGCTGCATTGAACGCATTTCAGTTGCTTGGTCGTGGGGATGAAACTGCGGCGGATCTGGCGGCGTGTGACGCAATACGCGGGATGTTTGATCTTATGAACATTTGTGGAGAGGTCGTGATGGGGGAAACAAAAAAATTGCGACCGGAATCGATATTTCGGGGTGAGCATTTAGGCACATGGCTCCCAGGAACCATAAAATTTGATTTGGCGCTGGATCCGATTGATGGATCGACCAATGTGGCAAAAGGACGTCCGAATGCGATCAGTTGTATCGCTGCTGCGAACCCATCGGATGGCGCAGTGACTTCTTTGAAAAATGTGCCTGCTCAATATATGATGAAACTGGCGTATGGGCCACGCGTCTTCCGCTATGTGGAACTAACAGGAGTAGATACCGTTTCCTTATTGCATCCGGTGGAAGAAACAATTGAGGTGGTCGCCAAGGCGCTTGGAAAACGCGTGCAGGATGTCGTGGTCGTGGTGCTTAATCGCCCGAGACACGATCGACTGGTAGAAGAAATTCGACGGATCGGGGCCGCTCTCCGCATGATTCAGGATGGCGATATTACGGCCGCTATGGCACCGTCCATTGTCGATAGCGGGATTGATTTGTATATGGGAATTGGGGGAGGCGTAGAAGCGGTTCTGGCGGCAGCAGGAATACGCTGCCTCGGTGGAGATTTGCAATGCCGGGTCTGGCCCGTAGATGCCGATGATGAACAAGATCTGGCAGAACAGGGCTTTAAAACCAATACCGTTTTTCGGGCAAGAGATTTAGCTTCAGGAAACAATATCATTTTCTGCGCAACCGGAATCAGTGACAGCCCACTGCTGCGCGGAGTTCAAATCCGGCGCCATACCGCTATCACCTATTCCGTCCTTATGCGGGCCAGAAGCAAAACCGTGCGTTTCCTCGAAACCTTTCATGACCTCGAAAGAAAAACGATCCGCCTGCGTTCTGATAATCGCGAACACCGGATTTAAATCAATAATTAATTAAGGTGAGTGAATCACCTTTTTGTGTGAATTTTTAAAAACGTTTTAAAGATTCAAAAAATAGAACAGGAAAATAATATGTCAGAGATTAAAGCATCAATATTGGGATTAAAGAAATCGTTTGGATTTGGGGATCGTTTAGGGAATGCGACGCCTGGGCATTTTGCGGCGGCGAAGAAATTTGATTTTGCGCCGATATACGCGCAGCAATCGATTCGTGAGATGGCGCGGACGCAGCGGACGGCGGAAGAAGTGATGGAGGCAGCGGTGCGGGCATTGACACAACTGGGATATACCGGAGAATGGGGTGCGGATGCAGACCATTTGAAAACGCGCGAGGATATACAGGTCACAACACGTGCAGGATTTTGTTTTTTCACGATTGACCCATCTGAATATGTGGTGAATGAAGCCGATACGATGTCTGAAGGAGCATTGCAGGAAGCGGTGGCGAAGCTGCAGGCAGATGGAATTTTATCTGCAGATTGGGAATCTGTCTATCTGGGGAAAACATTTGAAATTGATGAAAATATCACCTTGCAGTTTGATCGTGAAGCCTTGTATCGGGCGGCGGTAAAATATGCGCGTGCGATTGATTACAGCGTGAAAATGGCGGGGTGGATTGCAGAAGAAAATGCCGGACGTGCGTATGAAGTTGAAGTATCGGTAGATGAAACCGATTCCCCGACGAGCCCACTGGAGCATTTGTTTTTTGGATATGAATTAAAACAACGCGGCGCAAAACAAATTGTCAGTCTTGCCCCACGTTTTATCGGAGACTTCGAAAAAGGGATCGACTACAAAGGCGATTTGAAAGAATTTGAAGCGCGTCTGGTGGAACATGTTGCCGTCGCAAAATATTGTGGACCTTATAAGATCAGCGTGCACAGCGGATCTGATAAATTTTCTGCCTATCCGATTATTGGTCGGGTCTGTGGAGATTTGTTGCATGTGAAAACGGCCGGAACCAGTTATCTGGAAGCATTGCGCGTAGTGGTACGTGTGAACCCCGGGTTGTTCAAGGAAATTGCCGCATATTGCGCAGGTAGATTTGAAGAAGACTTGAAGAGTTACCATATTTCGACGAATGCCGCAGATGTAGCGGCTTTGGCGGGGACAAGCGATTCGGATTTAGAGGAAATTTATTTGAATCAAAATCAGGGAAGGCAATTATTGCACGTGACTTTTGGTTCTGTCCTCACGCTGGGGAAAGCTGCAAACGGACAGACATTCAAGCAGGGAGTCATGGATATTCTGAACAGTAATGAAGCATTGCATCAGGAAGTTCTGGATATTCATTTTACCAAACACCTGCAATTGCTTAATCAGGGATAAAGCGGGTCTGCAGAAATTTCCGGAATCATGGATGATCAAAAATCAGAGGCCAAAGATGTGGGCAAGAATATGATGACGGATAATATCCAGACCGTTTTATATACCGAGGAACAGATTCTGGATCGGGTAGAAGATCTGGCGATTGCGCTGACCAAACATTATTACAACAAGGATCTGATCGTGTTGGCAATTATGAATGGCAGCGTGATCTTTGTTGGTGATTTATTGCGAAAAATCCCTTTGCCATTGGAACTGCATACTATTGCTGCTTCCAGCTATGGAGCTGGAAGCACATCCTCCGGAACGGTGAAAATTTCAGGAGCTATGCCAGAAAATGTCCATGATAAGCATTTGTTGATACTGGATGATATTTTCGATAGCGGGAGAACTTTGGAGCATTTAGCCGAACAAGCCTCGTCATTGCCAGGAGTCTTATCCATCAAAACCTGTGTCCTGGTAGAAAAACTACGGGAAAGGGAAACGCAATTCCGTCCGGATTTTATTGGATTGACCATCCCGGATGAATTCGTGGTGGGCTATGGACTCGATTACGCCGGGCTCTATCGAAACCTCCCGTGCCTCGCAACTTTGAAAATTCAGGAGTGTGGTGACATATCACCACACTCCTGAATTTTCAAAATCCCCAAAATCCCCAAAATCCCCAAAATCCCCAAAATCCCCAAAATCCCCAAAATCCCCAAAATCCCCAAAATCCCCAAAA